>JAMJQV010000010.1 GCA_023554435.1 Gemmatimonadota bacterium
CTCTCCGGGGAGTCCCCTGTCGCTGGTGAGCGCCAGGCTCGCCGCCCGCAGGTGATGGTTGACCGCACCTGCGCTCTCAGCTCCCTGCCTTGCCGTTGTCAGCCAACGCTGACGGACGCGAGAGAAGGCGGCCGCCGCTTCCTCGGCCGAGGCTATCGAGGACCAGAGGCGGTGAAGCGCCGTGCGCACCTTGCCGGCGATCGGCGAATCCGGCTGTACCTCCAGCGCAGCCTCTCCCACTGCGTGCTCGGTGGCCGTGGCCGCCACGATCGCCGACTCCACCTCGCTCTCGAGGTGATCCGCGCGCTCTCGAACCACCTCCGCCAGTTCGACGAAGTCGTAGGGCAGGATGTCCGCGTTCGCGAGGCGGGAAACCACGACAGCGGCGACCCGAGCGGCAGCCGCGTGATACAGATAGCCGGGATCCCCGTACTCCTGCATCCAACGAGGCGTATCGTACATCGAGTGGTACACCCCGCCGGCTCCCCCGAAGCCGAAACCGATCGCCGGAATACCCAGGTGTTGATAGAACCCCTTGTGGTCCGATCCGCCTCCGAGATCACCGACCGGAAGCGGTTCAGGGTCGACCCCGGAGTCGCCGAGCCGCTCCGTCACCCGGGTCAGCCAGGCATCGTACACGGTGCCTGTCCTGGCCGGATCATCGACTCGACGCGCTGCTTCTCGAGCCAGCGACTTGAGCTCGGGCGAAGACGCGGCCCCGAAAGACGAGCCCGACACGGGAGCGTCCTGGTTCACGTAGGCCACGACCGAGGCCCGCAGTCTCTCCGCATGGGCCTCCACCCACTCGATGGACCCGATGATGCCCCACTCCTCAGCGTCCCACGTCGCGAACACGACCGTGCGCCTCGGACGCAGACCTGACTCCAGCGCCGCCCCGAAGGCCCGGGCGACTTCCACCACGCTGGATGTGCCACTGGCATTGTCGATGGCGCCCGGGCTCCATGCATCGCGGTGGGCGCCGATCACGACCCACTCGTCGGGCCAGTCGGACCCTTCGACCACGGCGATCGTGTTGTAGGCCGAGTGATAGGCCGCATCTCCCGATTCCGTGCGCACCTCCAACCGAGCACGAGTGGGACCGGGGCCGAAACGGTATGTCAGGTCCAGTCCCCCCTGCCACGACTCGGGTGCCTCGGGCCCACCAAGAGGCTGCAGCAGTGCCTCCGCCGCCCCGTATCCGATCGGAATCACCGGGATTCGGGCAACCCCCATCATCTGCGCCTCTGGAACGCGGGGCGCCCCCGGAAGTGAGGGGCCCGTCGGCGTGGACGGATCACCGGTGGCATTGAGGATGCTGCCCCGCTGGACACCCCTGGCGGGGCGCATGGGACCATCGGGATAGACCTCGCCTCGCACGAAACCGTCGTTTTGCGGATCCGAGTAGAGGAGCAGGCCCACCGCGCCCCTTGCCTCGGCTTCGCGGGCCTTGATCCCACGAAACGACCTGCCGTACCGGGCCAGGACGATCTTCCCTTCGACGGAGACCCCGGTTGAATCAAGGGTCCGATAGTCCGCCGGAAGGCCGTAGCCCGCAAACACGACCTCTGCCTCGGCGACGCCGGACCCCGAGTACGCGTTGAACACGGGGACCACGTCGAGCCCCGTCGCCGGATCGTCCGCAATCGGCGGCTCCTCGAGGTCGAAAGCCAACGGCTCCGGCCACGTTCGCTCCACCGACACCGACAGGGGGTGCGGCATATAGAGCACGAGGGAGTCGTAGCCCGCATCGATCCCTGCCGCCGTGTGCCAGCCGATGACCGAATCCCGGGTCGCCACCTGCCCAGGCGTACCGGCCACGTGCGGTCGCATCGCGAGCGTGCGCGCCCATCGACCGATGGAGTCGGGGTGGATCCCGTCCAGGAGCGTCTGCTCGAACTCCCTCTGGGCCTCGACGGCCGCGTCCGCAAAACCGGTGATCGCCGGCGAGTCCTGCGCCGCCTGCGATTCCTGTGCTGTGGCGGGAGACGTGACGAGTAGGCCGGTAAGGGCCAACCCTCCCACCATCGCGACGGTCGTCCCGCCCGGCGCCCGGGGCCTCACGACGCGAGACCTTCCCGCTGGAGGTGCTCGTCGGCGCAGATGAGCCCGTGCAACGTCAGGTAGGGGTCCACCTGGTGAACGGTCGTGCAATGAGGCGCGATCACATCGGCCAGTCCGCCCGTCGCGATCACGAGTGGGTCATCCGGATTCCACTCCTCCAGAATGCGCCGCACGATGCCGTCGATCCCATCCACGATCGAGTAGAACACTCCCGCCTCCAGGCAGGTCACGGTGCGCCGGCCGATGACCTTCTCCGGCAGGCGGATCTCCACGGACGGTAGCTTGGACGTGTACTGGTGCATCCGATCGATCCCGGCCCGCGGGCCCGGGGCGATCACTCCACCGAGGAAGACCCCATCAGCCGTGATGCAATCGAACGTGGTCGCGGTTCCGAGATCCACTACAATCGTGTTGCGCGCGTAGAGACAACGGGTTCCCAGCGTGTTCACGATCCGATCGGCTCCTACGGAGGCGGGCTCATCTACGTCGAGCGTCACCGGTAGCGGAGACGACGCGTCGATCCGACGGCTCGGGATTTCCAGCTGCTCGAACGCCTCGTCCCACGACCGATCGATCGCCGGGACGACCGAGGCGATCACGGCCCGGTCCACCGACCCGAAACCGTTGACCTCGGTAGCCAGCAAGCCACTGAGCATGAGCGCCATTTCGTCGCCCGTGGGGTGGCGCTGGGTGCTGATCCGCCAGCTTCTCTGCACGTCGGATCCGGAATAGAGCCCAATAAGAGTCTCGGTATTCCCCACGTCTACGGCCAGGATCATGTCGGTCTCCTCGCGCCCTGGATTCCTGATCAGCTCCACGGATCCACCACACCATCGCTCACCCTGCGGAGGGCCCCCCGGTCAGGCCGGAACAACAGGGCTCCGTCCGGCGCGATGCCTACGCAGGTTCCAGCATGTCCGTCTTCCGCTCCGGGCAGTATCAATCGGGCGCGCCGATCGCGCAGCCAATCGTAACGGTCCACACGGGTCAGAAGATCGCCTTCGAGGGAAGCCGGAGCATGCGGAAGCCACGTCTCGAGTCCGGAGATCACGCAGTCCGCCACCTCGACGAGAGAGGCGGTCTCGCCGATCACGGAGTCGATCGCAGTGGCCCTGTCCCTCACTTCGGCCGGGGTATCACTTCCCAGGGGCCTCACGTTGATGCCCACGCCCACCACCAGGTAGCGGGGCCGAGACTCGGACCAGGAGGCCTCGGCAAGGACGCCTCCCACCTTCAGCCCGCCGGCGATGAGGTCGTTCGGCCACTTCAGGCGTGGGGCCAGGCCCCGGAAATGGGCGTCGAGTCGCTCCACTACTCCGAGTCCGCCGAGAATCGAGATCATGCCGGGATGTGACAGGTCTGCAGGTCGAAGAACCATGCTGAGATACACCCCGGCATCTCGAGGCGAGTGCCATTCGTGCCCGGCGCGGCCCCTGCCAGCGGTCTGCTCACGGCACAGAACGACAGTTCCCGCGGGGGCTCCATCCTCCGCGAGGTCCCGCGCTGCCTCATTCGTCGAATCGACCTTGCCGTACAGGATCACGGATCCCCTATCCCATCGACCCTGCAGAGCCTCGAGCGACTCCCCGGCCCATTCCGTCGTCTTTCGCCTGCTCATCAGCTCGTCACCAGAAGAGAGAAGTCGAGGGCGCGCGCCGAGTGAGTCAGAGCGCCCACCGATACATAGTCCACACCCGTGCCGGCAATGTCCCGTACCGTATCCAGCGTCACCCCACCCGACGCCTCGATCCGTGGATGCGGC
>JAMJQV010000106.1 GCA_023554435.1 Gemmatimonadota bacterium
ACCGACCCGTTCAATCAGCGCGGATGGGCGGGGTTAGCCTTCCAACGCTGACCTCAACACTTCCAGGTGGATGTCGATCCGGTCCTCCAGGTCCAGGGGGACCGGCATTCCCCTCTCCTGGCAACGCTCGGCTACCATCGAGTCGACGTCCAGTATCCACATGCCGAGTTCGGGCGCCGCATGCCTCCGGAGCTCACCGGCCGAGAGCAACGAGTCCGGCCCGGCTGAAGCTTCCGCTTCTCGCGTAGCTCGCCACGCCCTGAGGATAGCGCGGTACTGGCGGGCCCGCTCGACGAAACGCCCCGCGCCGTCCAATGGATCTGCGAAATTACGGCAGGACATGGGACGCTCCGTGTCCAGCTCGCACCCCTCGGTGCGGTGGAAGACGCAGTTCCCGTCGTCCCCCACTTCGAGGACTCCTGAGCCGTCCTGCACATACCGCCGGATCACTTCGCCCGTCGGCACTCCCAGGCCTCGCGCGATCCGGGCCACCTCATAGGGCGTGAGGGGGATCCGGTTGCCGGGGCAGTGGGGGCCACACGTCACCCCCGCCTCGGATGCCCGGTTCTGCAAGTCGTCCAGGAAATCGTCCGTCATGCCCGGATTCTCCTAGTCCGTAGTCGGCGTTTCGGCGGGCCGGTTCTTCACGTACCGGTCCATCCACTCCTGCATTTCCCACAGCATGTGCAGCAGAGACTCGCGCGATCGGTACCCATGCGATTCGTACGGCAGGACCACGTAGCGCACCGTGGCGCCGAGGCCCTGAAGCGCCCCGTAGTACCGCTGGCTCTGAAGCGGGAAGGTGCCCGAGTTGTTGTCCATTTCCCCGTGAATCAGGAGGATCGGCTCGTCCACCTTGTCCGCATGCATGAACGGCGACATCTCATAGTAGATTTCGGGAGCCTCCCAATAGGTCCGCTCCTCGGCCTGGAATCCGAATGGCGTGAGCGTGCGGTTGTAGGCTCCGCTTCTGGCGATACCGGCCGCGAAAAGGTCCGAGTGGGCCAGGAGATTCGCGGTCATGAACGCGCCGTAGCTGTGGCCGCCGATCGCCACGCGGTCCCGATCCGTGACGCCTTTCTCAGCCACGACGTCTACGGCGGCGGCAGCCCCCGCCACCAGTTGCTGGACGTACGTGTCGTTAGGCTCGACCTCGCCTTCTCCGACGATAGGCAGCGACGGGTCGTCGAACACCGCGTAGCCGAGCGTTACCCAGAGGTAGGGCGACCAGGCTCCCACGCGAGCGAACCTGTAGGGAGAATCACTCACCTGTCCGGCTGCATCCGCGCTCTTGTACTCGGTCGGGTAGGCCCACATCAGGGTGGGCAGCGGTCCCTGGTCCGGCGCGTATCCCGGGGGCAGGTAGAGAGTGCCGCTCAGCCCCACGCCGTCTTCGCGCTCGTAGACCACCAGCTCCTTCTGGATACCCTTGAGCTGCGGAGTGGGGTGCGGGAATGCCGTGACCTGAGTCAGGTCTCCGCTCTCCAGGTCACGCACGTAGTAGTTCGGCTGGACGTCCACGGCTTCTCGCCGCGTTAGCACGTGCCGTCCTTCCGCATCCAACACGTCCAGCGGGCGCTCGTAGAAGGGAGCCTCGGATCGGAAAAGCCGGGTGGTCTCGCCGGTGTCGAAGTCGAAACGGTCGATGAACGGCCGGTCTCCCTCGGGCGATGCGCCGCTTCCGATCAGGAACGTCGCTCGCCCTCCGTCGATGGTTCGAATGACATATCGACCGAACTCGTTTGGCTCCATGATCGGATTGCCGGGGTCCGCGTACCGGTCCTGGTAGGAGCGCTCCTGCAGCAGGACCGGCTCGGCTCCCGTGTCCCCCGGCCGGATCCGCCATACCCTCAGCTGACGCGTCTTCCACCACATTTCCCTGAGAAGCGCCAGGTCATCAGAGCTCCAGGAAATACCGGAATAGCGATAACCGAGCATCGCCAGCTCGACGGGCTCCCCTTCGAACGGGACGTCCTGCATGAACACCTTGTCTCGCACGTCGGCCTCGACTCCCGCATCACCACCGTCCTGCGCCTCCGCCCAGGTCAGGGTGGCCGGAGCGTCGGCTCTCCACCTGAAGCTGCGCGGGCCCGTCTGTACGCTGCCGAAGGCGATGGGGATCGCGTCCTGCAGCGGTACGTCCACTACCTCCGTGACCTCTCCCGTCTCGAGATCGCGGAGTTCCACGAGTTGCGGGAACCGGTATGCCGGCACGCGATAGGAGTAGGGACGGTGGATCCAGTGCACCAGCAGGTAGCGGCCGTCCGGCGACGGGCTGAAGTCCCACAGCAGGCCGGGCTCGTCGAGTGGCTCCACCGAGCCGTCCAGGGAGACACGCGCCAGTTGTGTGGTGAAGTAGTAGTCGAAGAGAGATTCGTCGTAGGCGTTCTTGAGGAGATCCTGGTAGGTGCGAGCCGGGGCTTTGCGCCCGACACTCTCCTCGATCACCGGCCCGGTGGGGACCCTGGGCTTCTCCGGCTCAGCTCCCCTGTCCCCGGGGACGAATGCCGCGATCATCGTCTCGCTGTCCGACAGCCACATGGGGGCGTTGCCCGCCGTGAGGCTGAGGTTCGCTCCCGTCAGGCGCCGTGCCGACGCGCTTTCCACGTCGAGCACCCACAGCTCGATGCCGTCCGTCGTCGTGTGGGTGAACGACACCTTCGCTCCGTCTGGCGACCAGGAGATGTTGCCGATCCGCGGATCAGTGGGGAGACCCGAGACGGAGGTGGGCTCCTCGTCTCGCAGGCGACGCACCGAGAGGCCGATGGCTCCCGTCGTCCGGCTCCGCCCGTCGATTGACGGCTTGATTCGCATTCCCGCCAGCTTGAGCTCCCGCTCCGCCAGCTCGGCCACCGGGGGATAGCTCGGATACTGAACGAGCAACATCCAGTCCCGGTCTGGTCCCAGGGCGACCGCGGGTGTGGGCAAGACGTCTACGACATCCACGATCGCCTGATCGGGAACCTGGTAGACCGCCTCGGTCGTGGATTGGGCCTGGGCGGTGCGCGAGAGCAGGAGTGCGAAGAGAATGCTGATGAGAAGGAGAACGAGACGGCCGGGGCGGATGGCAGCCAGAGAACTGAGGCGGCCGGGGCCCGTGGGAATGCGGGCTTGGAGTCGCATTGGACCTCTCCGGATCGGGCGGGACATGCGCCAGAACTGTCGAACAGGGCCCGCAAAGTATGCACGGATGGGGCCAAAGGCGACCTGGCGTCGGGTCAGGACCGACGTGAGCGGCCCCGGGGTCGTGCGGAAGGTCCCGTCAGTAGGCAGCAGCTGCGCAGCTCGAAAGGTCAGCTTCCGTGGCGGTCGCTCGTATCGAATAGCGCGGCAATCAGGGCAAAAGGTGTACCGAGTGTGGCGAGGAGGCGAATGAGCATGTCCCAGATCCCAGTTCTATCGCGGTCGCGGCCCGCGTTCGCGAGCCGAGTTGCCGAGCAATGCGGGAGACTGCGCCGGATGTGTAAGGTGGCCGTCACCTGATCCCGACAATCCGTCCCATCTACAGACGAAGCCTGGGGTCGATATGTCACGGGAGAGCCTGAAGGGGGTCACGGGCGAGTAACGGAACGAACGGGCGGGGGCGACCGACTAACCGAACACCTCTTCGGCATCCACGGCTCGCTCGACCAGCCTCGCCACTTCCTCCGCGCCGGCTTCCACCGGAAGGTAGAACCGATACATGGCGGCGATGCTCTTGAGCATTCCGAGGTAAGGGTCGAATTCCGGGGTCGTAGAAGCCGCCTCGGAGTCGATCCACGCGATCGGAACGCGCTCCACCGAACCCGGTCGGCGGACCTCGGTCTTGATCAGAAGCTCGACGTCGAACGCGAACTGGTGCTCGATCAGGGCGGGAAGGATCTCGAGTGCCACGTCCCCCCGCCAGGCCTTGAATCCACACTGCGTGTCGGTGATGTCTCCAAGAACAGGGAGCATGCGCTTCCACAGCGCGATGAACTTCTTTCCACGTTCGTTACGCGCGCCGCCCTTCACTACGACGGACGTCGCCTCGCGACGGGACCCGATGGCGGCATCCGCTCCGCCCCGGACGATGGGATCGATCAGAAGCCCCAATTGTCCGAGGTGCGTCGATAGGTCGGCGTCGGTGAAGGCGATCACGTGATCGGACGATGCATCTTGGCGGGCAGCGGTCCACATGCCGTACTGGATCGAGCCACCCTTCCGGCTGTCGTCGGTGGTCTCGAGGCCGGCTGTCACCGGGTTCTTGCTTCGGATCCCGTCCCCGAGAAACAGCACCCGGGCCGGCGCGTCCGGAGCCCGTTCGGCCAGGAGCGATTTCGCCACCTGACCGCTCTCCTCGGGGCATCCATCGTCTACCGCTATCAGGCGCCACTCGAACGTGGGCAGGTCGCCCAGCAGCCAGTCCATCTGCTCGATCTTCCGGACGAGAAAGTCCTCCCCATGCGGGTGCGACTCGGCCGGCAGGATGCGCTCGTGTTCACGGTACATGGCGAATACGACGGTGATCTGTCGCCGGGGTCCGCCTTCCTGCTGTCGCTCGCGATCGAGCTCCTCCACCATGCGGCGGGACCTCGCCAGCTTGCCGGCGAGGTGAACACCGAGGGGAACCTGGTCACGGCGTGCCAGCAGGTCGGCTTCCAGCTGATCCAGCTCCCGCAGGGAAGGCCGGTCAACGAGAAACTCCTCGGCCGTGCGCCTCGCGTATTCCAGGTGCGCAGCTTCTCGCAGGTCCAGGCCGCAGGGTGCCCCCGCGAACTCGTCCATGTGGCCCTCCCGTTTGTTGGAACCACACACCCTAACGCAGGCGGGACCCATCGAACAGATTCCAACGGGCTCCCCGCACAATTACGGATAGCGTATGTCTGCCCGTTCCATAGTATTCGCGCGTGCGGACCGGCCTCGGACCCCTCGAGGTCGGGGAATCCACAGTTGGAGATGGTCCTACGACCCCCTCGGAGGATCGATGAGAGGCAAAGAGAAGACTCCGGGCCGCGGAAGGAACGTCGGCCTCTGGGTACTGGCGTTCATCCTCATGCTCTCGGCCGGCGTATACCAGCGCTACACCGGACCCACGTACGAGCTTCGGGGCTCGTATACCGTAGGCGAACAGGCGGTCAAGTACAGGCTTGTTCGCTCGGCCTACTCGACCGCGGATACGGTCGTCGTCATTCCGGCCCCAGCCGGCGTTGCGGGCGACCTGGTGTACCGGCGCTACCCGACCGACGACGAGTTTACCCGGGTTCCGCTGGAGAGGCGGGACGACGAGCTGGTCGGGACCCTCCCGGCTCAGCCGCCGGCCGGCAAGCTGGAGTACCACCTCGATCTCATGACACCGGTCGGTTCCGTGGTGGCGCCTGACACCGGGGAGAACGCGGTCATCCGGTTCAAGGGCTGGGTGCCCGCGTGGGTGCTGATCCTGCACGTCGCGTTCATGTTCTTCGGGGTGCTGGTGGCGTGGCGTGTCGGACTCGGCGCGCTGTTCTCCGGTCAGGGTATAAGGAAGCTGAGCTGGGTGGCCCTGGGGCTGTTCACGGTGGGCGGTTTCCTTCTCGGTCCGTGGGTCCAGAAGTACGCGTTCGACGATTGGTGGACGGGTGTACCTTTCGGCTGGGACCTGACGGACAACAAGACGCTCGTGATGTGGCTCGCCTGGTTCTTCGCCCTGGTCGCGATCGGCAGGGGCGCGAAACGTGATGCTGCCGAGGGCGGAAACACTGGTGAGAAGAAGGCGCGATTCGCGGTGGTGATCGCGGCGATCGTCACCGTGGCGGTGTACCTGATTCCCCACAGCATGGCCGGCAGCCAGCTTGACTACGACGCCGTGGACCGGGGCGTGGCGCCGGAGGACGCGATCGGCATCGGCTGATTCGGAAGGGGAAGTACCATGGCAGAGATTACAGCCGCGGTTCTGGGCGGAACACGGGTCAGCCTGAGCAACGGGCGTCACGAATGGTACGGCGATGAACCGGAGAGCAACGGAGGCGAGGACACCGCACCGACTCCCTATGAGATGCTTCTGGGCGCTCTGGCGCACTGCACCCTGGTCACGCTCGTTCTCTATGCCCGCCACAAGGGCATTGAGCTCGGGCCCGTCTCGGCGAGATACGAGCACGAGAGGGTGCCGGCGCCGGAGGGCCAGACCGGACTCGTCGATCGCATCACCAGCTACGTGACCATCGGAGGCGAGTACGAGGAGCCGGTGCGCAAGCGTCTGGAGCAAATCGTGGGACGCTGCCGGGTCCACAAGACGCTAACGGCCGGGGCTGAGGTCGTCTACGAGGTCGAGTTCATCGCGTAGCGGGGCCGGTTTCTCCGCACTATCTTACCAGCAGAGTCTGGTCCTACGGCCCCCTCGCTGCCGTTCCAGGTCATACCGGTCCCCTCCCGGCGCTGCGCCCACTCAGCACGAGGGAGGTACGCCGTGAAGCCCTTGCTCTATCTCTCCATTCTCTTTCTCACCGCCGGCCTTTGCGGCTGCTCCAGTGACGACTTCATCGAGCCCGATGAGATCGTGATCGCGGACCTGGCCGGCACGTGGACCTGCACCCAGTTCCTGGCTGTCAGCACCGTCGATCCACAAGTGCAGTTCGAGCTGATCGCGATGGGTGGCGCCTTGAGCGTGACGGTGGCTCCGGACGGCTCATTCGTAGGCGAGGCCTCGTTCCCCGATCCGGACACAGGCCAGCTCATAGTCGTGCCGTTCGCGGGTACGTTCGACCTGATGAGCCAGACAGTGATCGTGGCCGGTTTTGTGGTGGAAATCCCACCGTTCTTGGAGAACGGAAGCTTCGATTTCTCGCTCAACGGGAACACGATGACGTTGCAGCAGGAGGTCACGACGTTCGACTTCGACTTTGATGGCGTGGATGACCCTGCGGAGTTCGCCGCGACCTTCGTCCGATAGGGGAGGGGCGGGCGAGTCCTATGGCGTGGCCATCAGGATCAACAGCGCCGCCGCCACCACGTGGGCGGTGCTGCCCGCCATCACGCACAGATGCCAGATCGCGTGGCCGTACGGGATGCGCCGGTTGGCGTAGAAGTAGACGCCGCCGGTGTAGGCCAGCCCGCCGATCGCCAGCCACAGGAGTGCGGCTCCCGGCAGTGCCTCGATGACCGGCTTCGCCGCGATCACCACGAGCCATCCCATCGCCAGGTAGATCGCGGTCGAGATCCGTTTGAAGCGTCCGGTGTAGAATAGCTTGAACACCACACCGGCCGCTGCCAGGCCCCAGATTACGCCGAAAAGAGCCCAGCCCCAGCCTCCTCTTACGCCCGCCAGCGTGAAGGGTGTGTAGGTGCCGGCAATCAGAAGGTAGATCGCCGAGTG
>JAMJQV010000107.1 GCA_023554435.1 Gemmatimonadota bacterium
GCTTCCATGGCGTGCTTCGTCATGCTGTAGGCCCCGATGAAGGGACCGCTCAGGATTCCGGCGATCGACGTCACGGTCAGAACCCGGCCCTCGCTCTCGATGAGCAGGTCGGCGAACGCCTTCGTCACCCGGTAGGGGCCCATCACGTTGACGTCGATGATGAAGTCCAGATCCTCCTCGCGCTGCTCGATCAGCGGACCCATGACCGCCACGCCCGCGTTGTTGATGAGGCCATACAGCCCCCGCCCTTCGGAGCGCACGAATCTGACGGCCGCGTCGATCTCGCTCTGGCTCGTCACATCCAGGCGGACCGACTTGACGTTCTCCATCGCATCCAGGCGCTCCATGTCGGCGGGCTTTCGGGCCCCCGCGTAGACGAAGAAGCCGTTCTCCGAGAAGACCTCGGCCATTCGCGCCCCGATCCCGCTGCTGGCGCCGGTAACCAGCACGGCCGGCTGGTTCCCTGCCTCCTGCGCACTCGTGTTCGTGGTAGCGGTCAGGAAGGCCACAGCCGAGAGAGCGAGCACTCTTTGACTGGCGCGGACGAATGGTACGAATCGAGGCGACACCGGGGCCCCCTATGTGCTGGTGATCAGCGAGGAAGGAACGGGAATGATCATAGGAGAATACGGCGCTGATGGCCACGCCCGAGCGCCGGCTTCCCGTCCTGCAGGTACGTGCTCGGACACTCACTCTACTGCGGCTACGCACGGGGCGGCGTGCCGGACCTTGCGGACGTCAGCGACCGGGCCGAGAATCGAACAGGAGGTTTTCGCATGACCGTCGAACAGCATGACCCCGTCCGCACCTTCGTCCTCGTTCCCGAGCGGGACCTGGGCCACGCCATCGCGCACAAGCTCCGGGAGGACCCGGCGATCCAGGTGATCGGCGTCTCCAGCGACCCGGACAAGGACGCGTACTGGATCTACGAGGCCGATCCCGACGTGATCGTCGCCGATTTCCAGGCAGGCGGACTCGAGTTCCTGTTCACGGAACGTCTCCCACCGGGCGACCACCGGGTGGTCTTCTTCGCACCCCGGTCCGATGAGGGGTGCGACGCCTGCTACGAGGCGCTGGTTCACGGCGCCGAGGGGATCATGTGCCGGCCCCGCTCTGCCGAGGAAGTCGCGCACTCCGACGCGCTCATCGAGTCGGTCAAGGAGGGAACTCCGATGCGACCCGCGGACTGCCCCGCGGTACAGCGCCTGCGGGATGAAGAGGCGGACGGCTAGGCCCTCTCCACGCGCACGGCACAGACCTTCGTCTCGGGGATCTTCGCCACGGGGTCGTAGGCGGCGTTGGTGAGCACGTTCGTCGGCGCTTCGTGAAAGTGAAACGTCATGCTGATGGTCCCCGGCGGCGAGACTTCCGTCACCAGGGCGTGCGCCTCCACCTCGCCCCGCCTCGAAGTCACCCGCACCCGGTCGCCGCTGGCGATGGCGAGTTCTACCGCATCACGCGGGTGGATCTCCACCAGCTCCTCGGGACGTAGCGTCTCGAGTCCCGGCACGCGGCGGGTCATCGTCGACGTGTGATAGTGGTACAGGCTCCGCTCCGTCGTGAGAACGAGCGGATACTCGGCGTCCGGCTCCTCGTCGGGCGGGCGGTACTCGAGCGGGAAGAAGCGACCCCGTCCGTTGGGGCGGGGGAACGTCTCGGCGTGCAGATATCGCGTTCCCGGGTGTGAGGCGTCCGGGCAGGGCCACTGCAGACCGACCCGTTCGATCCGGTCGTGCGTGATCCCGCCGTAGCTGGGGGTCAGCGAGGCGATCTCGGCCATCACCTCGTCCGCGCTCTCGAAATCGAACCCGGGCTCCCCCATGCGGCGGGCGATCGCGCAGGTGATCCACGCATCGGAGCGGGAGTTGCCCACGGGCGGAATCGCCATTCGTACCCGCTGCACGCGGCGCTCGGTGTTCGTGAACGTGCCGTCCTTCTCGGCGAAGCTCGCTGCCGGAAGGACTACGTCCGCGTACTCGGCCGACTCGGTCAGGAAGATGTCCTGCACCACCAGGAAGTCCACTTTCTCCATCGCTTCACGCGCGTGCGTCGCGTCCGCTTCGCTGAGGGCCGGGTTCTCGCCGACCAGGTAGATCGACCGGATCGGACCGGCCGTGACGCCGCGCAGGATCTCGAGGTGGGTGAGGCCCGGAACATCGTCGAGCTCGACGCCCCACGCCTTCTCGAACTTCGCCTTCACCTCGGGAGCATCCACCTTCTGATAGCCAGGGTAGACGTTGGGGAGCGCGCCCATGTCGCACGCCCCCTGCACGTTGCTCTGGCCTCGCAGCGGATTCACGCCGCCCGACGGCAGGCCGACGTTTCCGGTAAGCATGGCGAGGTTGCTGGTGGCCAGCACGTTGTCGGTTCCGTGCGTGTGCTGGGTGATTCCCATGGCGTACAGAATGGCCGCCGGCGAGTTCTCGGCGTACATCCTCGCCGCCTCGGCGATCTCGGCGAAGGGCACCCCGGTCTTCTCCTCGACCGACGCCTCGTCATACTCCGCGAGCGAGTCCCGGAACGCCTCGAAGTTCTCACACCGCGCTTCGATGAAGTCCGAATCGTGCAGGCCCTCGTCCACGATGACGCGCATCATGCCCATGAGCAGCGCCACGTCGCTTCCCGCCCGGTTCTGGATGTAGAGGTCGGCGTAGCGCGCGAGTTCGATCTCGCGGGGGTTCACGACGATCAGCTTGCCGCCGGCACGGATCGATCGCATGACCTGCAGTCCAATGATCGGATGCGCGGCGGTCGTGTTCGTTCCTATGGCCAGAGTGCATCTCGCATCCCCGAGGTCCTTCGACGAACTCGTCATCGCCCCGCTGCCGAAGCTTTGCACCAGGCCGGCTACCGAAGGCGAATGACACAGGCGCGCGCAGTGATCCACGTTGTTGGTGCCCATGACGGCGCGGGAGAACTTCTGGATCAGGTAGTTCTCCTCGTTGGTGAGCTTCGCCGAGGCAATCGCGGCGAACGCGTCGCCGCGGGCGGCGGAGAACCGCTCGGCCACCAGATCGAGCGCCTCGTCCCACGTCGCCTCTTGGAGGGCACCGTTGCGGCGGACGAGCGGCGTCGTCAGCCGCTCCGGCGAATTTACGAACGTGAATCCGAACCGGCCCTTCACGCACAGACGGCCCTCGTTGGAGGGATTCTCGCGCTGCC
>JAMJQV010000108.1 GCA_023554435.1 Gemmatimonadota bacterium
TCGACGACGATGGCGACGAAGGCGACAAGAGCGACGCGGTGCAGGTGACCACGGAGGCCCTGCCCGGCCCCAGTGTCCCGGCTGACCTGGTAGCCACCGCCGCCAGTCCATATCGGATCGACCTGGAGTGGTTACCGTCCGAGGCCGAGTCGGGACTCGATTATTACCGCGTGTTCCGCGACGGCGATGAGATCGCGACAACCGACGAAACCTCGTACTCAGACTCCAGCCTGGAGCCTGACACCGAGTACGAGTACCGGGTATCGGCGGTGGACGAGCTGGGGAACGAGAGCGACCGCAGCGATCCCTCCTCCGCTACCACCGAGACCGAGCCGGGACCGCCGGCGCCGCGGGACCTGATGGCCGTCGCCTGGAGCTCTACCCAGGTCAACCTGAGCTGGAGCCCCCCGGCCGCGTCGGTCCACCCGGTGCAGGGCTACAACGTGTACCGGGACGGGGAGTCGATCGGCTTCATCGTCTCTACGGCTTTCATCGACACGGGCCTGGCTCCCGAGACCACGTATCGCTACACGGTCGCCGCTGAGGACACACGTGGGGTCGAGGGAGAAATGAGCGATGAGGTGACGGCCACGACGGATGCCCCTTCGGATGTGATTCCGCCGGCCCGGCCCACGGGCCTGAGGTTGGCAGGGGACTGAGGCTGACCGGGAGCTGAGTCGGCTGTGGCCGATCCGGACGGCGGCTAGCGATCCGTCGGTACGGTGAGAAGCTGCCCCTCGTAGATCTGGCTTCCCTTCAGGTCGTTGGCGGCGCGAAGGCGTGAGACGTCCGTGCCATGTCGCCGGGCGATCGACCACAGCGAGTCACCCCTTCGAACCATGTACTCCAGGTCCGTCTCTTCATCGGTGCCCGTGGCCAGCTTCCGCTCGACATACGCCTCGTACTGGCGAGGGAACAGGGCGACGTGGAAGTGCGGTGGATTCCGTTCGTAGGTTGCTTCCAGCACCCCCGCTCCTTCCAGCCCCAGCAGCACGTTCTCCATCCAGTTGCGACAGGACCGGTTGTTGCTTCGTCGCAGGTCCATGGCCATACCCGTCGGGTGAACCGAGCGGGAGGAAGCGTTGCGGGGTTGCCTCGTGGTCGGCCGGGTGAGGCTGGTCACGACCAGCGGCTCGCCGCAGGCCGCCCTGTACTGAGGGCCGAGGCGAGACAGGAAGAGGGCTACCGCGGGCCGGGCAAACGGGTACGTCATCGATTTGAGCTCGTATCCGTTCCCGCCGGGAACGCGTACCAGGTATCCGTTGTCGACGAACCAACGCACCTGCTGTGAGGTCTCTATGAAGGTGTAGTCGTGCTGGGATGCCACGCGATTCTGGAGGTCGAGTGACTTCTTCGAGCCCTTGAGGCTCTGTGCTTCGGCCGGGGCCGCGGCCGCTGTGAGGCAGGCCAGCCCGAGGAGGGTCACGGCCGCTCCCGGGAGTCCTCCGAACCGCCTGTCGGTGGTCAAACGCATGTATCCCAACTCGATCGCCTGGTTCGCACGTCAAACGAATCTGTCCCCGATTATGGGCACACGACCGTTGGTTGCGCTACCCGGCGCAGCTCGAATCGAGATTTCGAGGGGGGCGTCAGCGTGGGCTAGGCGAGGCCATGACTATGCGTCAGGAAGCGGCGCATGGCCTTGCAGGCCTCGCAGCAACCGCAACTGAATCCGCAGGTGACGGCACAGAACAGGACTCCGCAGATCGCCCATACCGCCACGATGGTCACGGCACTGAACACGATGATGCCGAGAGCCTGCGCGACGTGGACCAGGGCTGAGCCAAGCATGGGGCCCTCCTTCCTCCGCAGGGCGCGTGGTGCGCGTCCCGCAAAGCCGCCCGGGCGCCGGCCCGAATGGTCGGATGCGACCGGGACGAGCTCGTGTGGAGTTTCTCGGGTGCGGCGGGCAGGGGGAAAGCCGGACAACCGCGTGCCGAGCCTCCAATGAATGCCTACCCCCGATGGGCCCCGGAGTTCCGCTTTCGGTGGGTGTTACGGTTGATTTGATGGGGGGATTCTAACCGATGGTCATCTCGGGCGGAGGGAGCTCGGTCAGGTACAGCAATTCGAGGGCAGAGTCGTTCTCCGGCATGTGGAAGTAGTAGAACTCGCCCGCGTCTCCCAGGGCACCGCTCTGGATCATGACCCGGCCCTGGTCGGCCAACTCATCCCTGGCGGCGCGCATGGCCTCGTGGGTCGAGTAGATCAGGCAGGTGTGGTGAAAGCCCTCGCCCCTGGTCGCCAGGTGCTCCACGTAGACGCTGTGGCCCTCGAGCGGCTCGATCAGCTCGAAGTTGGAGTCTCCCACCTGCGCCACGGCAAGACGAAACGAATAGGGCGCCGCTTCACCGTGCACCGTGCAGTCATCCGGAGAGATGGTCCACACGCCCCATTGGATGGACAGCGAATCGGCGAGTGAGCGCGCCACCGACTCCAGGTCGTTGACGACCCAGCACGTGTGATGCAGGCTGCCCGAGTCTCCAACACCCATTCCGTTCCTCCCGGATTACCGTGCCCCGAGCGCCCCGGGCGCCCGGCCTACCGGACTTCTGCTTCCTCTCCTGCTTCCTCTGCTGGTTCTTCCAGCCCTTCCCCTTCCTCGACGAGCTCGCCTTCGACGGCTCCCTCGACGAGACCGAGCGCTTCTTCCTTCTTCAATCTCTTCCGCTCGGCCTTCGCTTCCTTCTTCTTCTGCTTCTTGAGTTCCCGCTGCCTCTTCTCGAATCCATAGTTCGTTCTTCTTCCCACGGGCCATTCTCCTTGCTGAGTTCTGATGATACACCGCGACCGATGACCGATCGGACCCTAGCTTGACGGTTTGTGGCGGGATTGTCCACTCCTTGACGGCTCCACCCGGTCCGTGCTATCGGCAAAGGGGGACCTCACCGAGACGAAGAGGCTGCGCGTGGCGGAATCGGGTGCGATAGGGTCGACACGGGGGGAGGACACGAACGGCCAGGCCGTCCGCTGGCTGGGTGCGGGCCTGTTCCTGGTCGCCCTGGTGGCGACGCTCGCGACGCAGCGTGGATACGGAATCGTCAGCGATGTCGGAAACTACTTCCACAGTTCCCGGCTGCAGCTCGAGTGGGCCCGCGAGCTCGTACAGGCGATTCTGCGCGGCGATCCTTTCTCGGTGCTCAATCGAGAGGTCGTCTCCGAGTACTGGCGCTGGCAGCCCGATCGAATCCCCCATCCGCCCCTGTCCCGCGAGCTGAGCGGACTGGGCTACGTGGCCCTCCACCGCTTCCTCGATCCGCTGGCCGCGTATCGGGTGGCGATCATGCTGACCTATTCCGGGCTCGTGGCCGCGGTGGGGATGGTCACGGCACGGGGCGCGCGATCGTGGCTGGCCGGCCTCGTCGCCGGAGGTGCCACACTCAGCGTGCCCGCGTTCTTCGCGTACGGTCATTTCGCGAACACGGATCTCTTCCTGGCCGCGTTCTGGTTCGGGGCCGCCTCTGCCCTCTACATGTACACGGAAACGGAGCGCAAGGGCTGGCTCATTGCGGCAGGCCTGATGTTCGGGGCCGCCTGCTCGACGAAGTTCACCGGTGTGCTGCTGCTCCCGGTGCTCGTCCTGTGGCTGGTGCTGCGCGGCCGCCGCGAGCTGCGACCGATTCTCGTCATGGCGGGCGTGGCCGCCGCCGTCTTCTTCGTCACCAACCCCGTGATGTGGGTCGATCCCATAGGCGGCATCTGGGACTACGTGAAGGCCGGGATGTTCCGGTCGATCTCCGTTCACATCCCGACGATGTACTTCGGCGAGATCTACAACTTCCGGGGTCCCTGGCACTTCGCGTTCGTGTGGACCGCCATCGTGGTCCCGATACCCTTCCTGATCGCGGCAGGCGTCGGGCTCTCGAACCGGCAATCGGGAGGGCTGCTTGGCCTGACGCTGGTCAATCTCGGTGTGCTGTACGGGGTGACCCTTCTTCCGGCGACCCCGCTGCATGACGGCATCCGGCTGTTTCTGGCCGTGTTCCCGTTCATCTGTCTTCTTGCGGGCCTCGGAGCCAGTCAGGCATTCGACCTGCTCATGAGGCGCGCGCCCGAGTGGATCACACGCCGTCCGGAGATGGTCGCGGTCGCACTGGCACTGATCGTCCTGGGATTGCCGGTCGCGAGGACGATTCAGTCCCACCCCCACCAGCTCTCGTATTTCAATGCCCTGGTGGGCGGGGTGCGCGGGGCCGCAAGCCGGGGCCTGGAAATCACTACGCAGAAGGAAACGCTGAACCGGGCCGTCCTGGCGGACCTGGTGGAGGCGATACCGGGCGGCGCCGTGATCGACCCGGGCTTCATGCTCGAGGAGATCTGCTTCTACCAGGACATCGGGTGGGCGCCGGCCGATTGGACGGCGGAAGTGACGGTGGTCTTCCTCAACGGCACACGGGAATACCTGGGGTGCGACCCGGCGGGGAGTCCGCTGCGGGTGCCGCTCGAGCGCGAGGCGAGGCAGCCTTCCTGGGTATTCCAGTACCATCGCCCCACGGCCGTGCTGGTGCAGGACCTGGGAGGCATCGACACGGAGGCCGGCCCGGCGTACGAGGTGTCGACCGAGGGAGTACCGCTACTCTCGGTCTATCGAGCCCCATAGGTCTTCGACCGGTTCACGGAAGGGCAGCGATGGCCGGGCCCCCGGCACCGTCGTGGCCAGCGCGCCGGCGGCGCAGGCCCTGGGCACGGCCTTCTCGAGTTCGAGTCCCTCGGCGAGGCCGACCGCCAGGAACCCGTTGAAGGCGTCGCCCGCGGCCGTCGAGTCGATGGCGGTCACCGGGAAGCCCTCTGCCAGAGACTGCCCCTCGCTCGAGAGAACCATCGCCCCCCGCGGCCCGAGGGTGACCACGACGGTGTTCACGCCAGACGCGAGGAGTCGCGTCGCGGCCACGCCCGGCTCGTTTTCACCGGTGAGAAACGCCGACTCTCCCTCGTTGGGGGTGAGCACGTCGACGTCGGATAGCAGGGAGTCGCCCAGGGGCCTGGCAGGCGCAGGGTTCAGGATCACCATGGTGCCCGCCGCCGCGGCGATCGCAGCCGCCCTCTCGACCGCGGGGATCGGGGTCTCGAGCTGCATGAGCAGGACATCGGCCGATTCGATCGCAGCCCGCGCGGCCTCGACGTCGTCCACGGACAGCCGGGCGTTGGCTCCCGGCGCCACCGAGATGGCGTTCTCCCCCGCCTGGTCGACCATGATGAGCGCGACGCCGGTGGCGTGATCCGGATCGCGCGTGATGTGAGCAACGTCGATCGACT
>JAMJQV010000109.1 GCA_023554435.1 Gemmatimonadota bacterium
CCTCCAGCCGCCGCGTCGGCTGCCGCGTATCCGCACTCGGCGTCGGGCCGGATCGATGAATCGCCGATCATGAGATCGAACAGGATGGCTCCGGTGACGATTGGAATCGTAGTGCCCCACGCGTCGAGACCGGTGCCATGCTCTTCGAGCCAGCGCACCGCTCCCGATACGGCGTCGAGACCGAACAGGCTTCCTCCAGACAGGACGACGCCGTGGACCTCCTGGACGAGGTTGACCGGATTCAGCAGATCGGTGTCCCGGGTCCCGGGCGCACCACCGCGTACGTCGACCCCGCCCACGGCTCCGCCTCGGGATAGGATCACGGTGCACCCGGTTGGCCGTTCGGCCAGCGTGTGATGGCCGACCTCGATGCCTGCCACGTCGGTGATGGACCCGGTCAGGGTCGTGGCCGTGCTGGATTCCGTCGGCGCGCTCTGCTCTGTCTGGGCGCACCCGGCGGCCGGCAGCGCCAGCAGCGCCGCGACCGCCAGGGCCGGAATCCCGCCAGCACGGACTCGCACTAGTGGCCCTCCGCCTCGCGCGTGGACTTCACGGTGATCGTCTCAAGGCCATGCGAATGTGGCCCCATTTCCTCCCGCCTGAGCATGAACGCGAAGAAGAAGCCAAGGAATCCGAGGACCGAGAAGATCCACATCCCGAGGGCGTAGCCTCCCGGGCTCGCGGGACCGGCACCCGCGAAATCGTTGGCCGACCCGATCATCCAGTTGAAGCCGAACAGGCCGATGTTCTGGATCATCGTCATCAGGCCGTACGCGGTGCCCAGCTTGGACTCGTCCACGAGATAGGCCACGGACGGCCACATCACCGCCGGCACGAGCGAGAACGCGATGCCCATGATGGCCATCGGAACCACGAGCGGCACCGACGTATACGCCATCATCAGGTACACGGGCACCAGCATCAGCGAACCGGCCATCATGAACAGCGAACGCTTCCCGACCCGGTCCACCCAGATGCCGAACAGCGGCGTCATGATCATCGAGAACAGGGTGATGATACTGGAGAGGAAACCGGCCGATTCACGCGTGGCGCCGTGTGCGTCCTGGAAGAACTTGATGGCGAACGTCTGGAACGGGAAGATCGCCGAGTAGAAGGTCACGCAAAGCAGGACCACCCAGATGTACGAACGACCGAAGCTGAACAGGTCGCCCCATTCCACCCTGTCCGTCTCGCCGGCCTCGCCCAGGTCGTAGCGCTTCTCGGCCCGGTCCTCGAGTACCCAGTACACCAGGGGACCGACCACGCAGAACGTGGCGAACACGACGGTGATCAACAGCGGAGTCTGCCAGTTCTCGTATGCTGGCCGAGCCCACGTCGGCGAGTTGAGGGCCAGGAACGAACCGAGCCGCGCAATCGTCAGGTTCACCCCGAAGGCGAAGCTGAGCTCGCGGCCCTTGAACCAGCGGGCGATCCCGACGGTGACCGACACGATCAGCGACTCCGCACCGATCCCGAAGATCAGGCGGCCGGCTGCCATCACGACGAACCGGTCCGTGGCTGCCGTCACGACGGCCCCGATGAAGCACAGGGCGCCGAACAGCAGCGTTCCCTTCTTCACACCGATTCGATCGATGATGATCCCGCCGACCAGGACCATGATGATGTTCGGGAAGCTGTAGATCGCGTTCAGCGTTCCGATCCGGCTGTCCGAGAAGCCGAGCTGATCGCGGAGCAGGTCAGCCAGCGGGCTGATCGCATCGTACACGTAGTAGTTGCCGAACATCGCCAGGCTGATGACCACCAGCACGGCCCACCGGAAGACGGCCGGCGGCGGCGGTTTCAGTCCTGCTCCGGCACCCGAAGACAGATTCTGGTCAGAGTTCATGGCTCTCGTGGATCGGCGAGGAAGGCCCGCCTGGGGCCGGGAACGAGCGGGAAGTTAGGGGAGGATTGAGCGAGGAGCCAGCAGGCGTGGGCCCGGCTCAGCCCGGGAGGCTGACTCTCAAGCCCGGGATGTCTTCGAAGTCAGCCAGGTTCAGCGTCCACAGCTCCGCGTTCCACGTGATGGCGCACGCCGCGATCGCCAGGTCCACTTCCCTCCCGCGGGCGCGGCCGACGGTCGAGTAGATATGAGCCGCCTCGGAGGCCTCATCGGGGCCAAAGGGGAGGGCGCGGTCGGATGGCAGCAGAGATTCTTGAGCGTCCAGTTCACGCGGCTGGCGCGGACCGCGCAGCCACTCGTAGAGAACGAGACTCGGCAGGATCAATTGCTCACCGCGGGTCACAGCACTGCGGACCGCAGGCTCCGAGTCCATGTCCCCGCACAGGGCGTCGACAAGAACCGAGGTGTCCAGAACGATCAAGAGCCCTCACTGGGCGTCCGCCGGCCTCCGCCTCGCCTGGCCTCACGGATGTCGCGAAGCTCCTGTTCGACTTCTTCCCGCGGTCGCGTCGGGCCGGCGGCAACGTGGTCATCCAGGATCTTGAGCATGCGCTCGCGCTCTTCTTCGCTCAGCCGTCCCAGATTGGCGCTGTACTCACCGACCGCCTCGCGCACCACCTGGCTCTTGGGGATGCGCAGGTAGCGGGCAGCGCGGTCGATCTGCCCGACGGTCTTCTCATCCAGGGTGTACGTCACTTTCTTCTTACTCATAGTGAGCATAGTGTACCATATGTATGGTTATATGGCAATATTGTCCCCGCCTCAGAAGTCATCGAACCCGCCCGGCGACCCCACCAGACCTGTCCAACTCTTGTCTAGCTTTTGTATAACTACTATCTTTGACAACAACGAGAGATTCCAACCCTGGCGTCGCGATTGGCTATAGGACTCATGAGACATCATTTGAATCGGATCGGCGCCCGCGGTCTGGCGGTATTCGTCGGCTGCCTCGCGGCGTCGTCGACGGCTTCCGCGCAACCGGCCGCGTCTGAAGGAACGGCGCCTCCGGGAGACGGGTGTCCCGACTCGCCTGTTCCGATTCTCGTCGAGCGAAGCGTGTCCGAGGGCCTCGGCTTGACTCCGGGTGATGTCATCCGGTTGAGTGGCCCCGGCGGCACCGGGTGCGAGGCGAGCGTGGAGGGGGTATTCGAGCCGCCCCCGGACCCGGCGGTCCTCACCCGCGAGCGGCCGCGCATCCTTCTTCATCTTCCTGACCTCGAGTTGTTGTCGGGGCGCGGAGATGAGGTCGACCGGCTTTCGGTCGTCGTTCGCGCAGGGGCTGACACCGCGGACCTGCGGCAGCGCCTGGCTTCGCTGATGCCCGGCGGGCAGGTACTGCCGAGCCGGGTCGTGGCCGAGCAATCTTCGACCGCGTTCAACGTGGTGAGCCGGTTCCATCGGGCCATCGCGCTGATCACGCTCACGGCGGGCGGCGTGTTCCTGGCGTGCATCATGACGCTGAAGATCCAGGAGCGCCGCGTGCACGTATCGGCCCTTCGGCTGGCCGGAATCTCGCGGGGAACGCTGGCGCGGTGGGTGCTCCTCGAGTCCGCGCTCATCTCCGGGCTCGGCGGTCTGATGGGCCTCGGACTCGGTGTCGTCGCGTCATCGCTGATCAACGCCTTCTATCGACGTGCCTACGAGACCACGCTGTACTTCTCTCTCGTGACCCGGGACACGCTGCTCGTCTCCCTCGCCCTGGCAATCGTCCTCGGGTTCGTGGCCGGCGCGGTCGCGACGTGGCGTCTGCTCCAGGCAGATGCCCTGGTCGAGGTGGGGCGATGATCCTCCGTACGGCAGTGAGGGAGCTTCGCGCTCACCCGGGCCGGACGGCTTTCGCCATTGCGGGGGTCGCCGTGGCCAGCGCCATGCTGCTCGACATGCTGATGCTGGCCGGCGGACTGCAATCGAGCTTCCGTGGTCTGCTGTCGGGTGCTGGTTTCGAGCTTCGGGTGTCGCCGGCCGGTACCCTGCCCCTCGACACGGATGCCACGCTCCTGGACGCGATCGCGCTCGCCGACGACATCCGGAACGAGCCCGGAGTTGCGGCCGTCAGCCCCGTACTCGCCCTCAACATCCGGTTGGAGGGCACCTCCACGCCGACGGCCGACGCTGGCGACCCGATCGTGTTCGCGCTGGGCGTCGACCCGGACGCGCAGGGTCTGTACCGCATCGTGGACGGCCGCGACCTCGAGGCTCCCTCGGAAGTCCTGGTCGACGAGCGAAGCACCTCCGGCGTCGGCGACACGCTGCGGCTCACGAGTGTCCGTACCTTCGGGTCGGCCGCGGCCGCTTCGGCCGAGCTGATCGTGGTCGGCACGGCCGAGTTCCTCTATTCCTCTGCCTCTGACGTACCGGTGGCGCTCGACATCGAGGCCCTGCGCGAGCTCGCCTCGCGCCCGGCTGAGGCCTCGTTCTTCATGCTGGACGCGGAGCCGGGTACGGACCCGGACGACCTCGCACAGCGGCTCAGGGCACGGATTCCGACCGTCGAGATCGTGTCGATCAGGGAGATCGTTCGGCGTGCGGAACAGCGGCTGTCCTACTTTCAGCAGCTCGCGTTCATCCTCGGCAGTGTCAGCCTCGTCGTCACCGCGCTTCTCGTGGGAACGATCATGGCCGTATCGATCAATGACCGGTACGGCATCATCGCCGCGCTCCGGGCGATTGGCGTATCGCGCCGCAGCATCGTCGTCACCCTGCTCGTCGAAACGCTCGCCCTCGTCACCGTCGCCGGGGGGATCGGACTCGTGCTGGGATCGCTGACGGCCCGGTATCTCGAGCGGATCCTGTCCGACTTCCCCGGCCTGCCGGCGGCGATCCGCTTCTTCGTGCTCGAGCCCCGACAGTTGTGGCTCGCGATCGCGGCGCTGGTGGCCGTGGGCGTCGCCGCTGCACTCATTCCCGCGTACCGGGCATCAACGCTCCCGATCGCGACCACGCTTCACCGGGAGGAACCATGATCGCGCCGGTAGCACAGGCCCTGGATGTCGAGCGGACATACCGGATGCAGGGCGTCCCCATCCATGCCTTGCGAGGCGTGACCCTGGACGTAGGGGCGGGAGAGTTCCTCGCCCTCGTCGGACCGAGCGGTTCCGGAAAGTCGACGCTGCTGCACTTGCTCGGCGGCGTGGACAAGCCGGACGTCGGCCGGGTGATGGCCGGCGGCACGGACCTGTCCTCGCTGAATGACCAGAAGCTTACGCGACATCGACTGGAGCACGTGGGGCTGGTGTTCCAGAGGTTCCACCTTCTGCCCATGCTGACCGCGACCGAGAACGTCGAGATCCCGCTGGCGGAGATCGGCCTCCGTCGTGCCGAGCGGAGGCAGCGCTCACGGGAGCTCCTCGAACGGGTCGGTCTCGGCGACCGGATGAAGCACCGGCCGGGAGAGCTGTCGGGTGGCCAGAGACAAAGGGTCGCGATCGCCCGCGCACTGGCGAACCGGCCTTCCCTGTTGCTCGCCGATGAACCGACCGGAGAGCTGGACCGCGAGACCTCGAAGGGCATCCTCGAGCTGTTCGAATCACTGGCCGGCAGCGGCACCGCGATCGTGGTGGCGACGCACGATCTCAAGCTGGCAGCCGCCGCCGGCCGACAGCTGAAGATGGTGGATGGCCGTCTCAACGGGCTGGAACTCTCGTGATCCCAAGCCTGGTCTGGGCCTCGATGCGGCAGCGACCGGGGCGCTCCCTGCTGCTCCTGCTCGGGTACGCGCTCGGCGTGGGCGTGACCGTCGCGCTGCTGTCGATCGGCGACGCCCTCGTGGAGCAGTCCCGGGACCGGGATCTTCTCGGGGGCGGAGACCTGCTCGTGCTTCCCGCCGGCATCGACCTGGAGACCCTGCGCACGGGCGGCGTGAGCTCGCTCTATTTCACGCTCGACCAGGCCCGCTTCTATCACCGCGAGGTACTGACGGGCCCCCGGTTCGCCGACGATATCGAGGCCGTGGCGCCGTGGCTCGAGGATGAACTGCTGTATCTTGAGGCCGGGAGCGAGCGGATCGCCGTTTCTGCCGGCGGCCACATTCCCTCGGCCGCGAAGGCTCTCGGGGCGAGCCCGGACCTCATCGCCGGCCGCTGGGAGGACACAGAGTCGGATCGCCTCTGGATGCGACCAGAACCGGTCGAGAAACTCCGAGAGATCGACGCCTTTCGCCCGACGCCGCCGGCCGCGGCGGGAGACTCGACCTGGGCGGAGTGGCACTACTTCAACGTGGTCTCTCCCGACGAGTCGGAGTGGATCTACCTCACGTTCCTCGCTGGAGGAGACGTGCCGGACGGGGAATGGGGCGGCCGCGTGCTGCTGACCTACGTGCACGCGGACGGTGCCCAGCGGTCCCAGTTCATCGACGTCGCGCCCGAGGGCATCGAGCTGCAGTTCGACCGGCCCGATCTCGAGATGGGCGATTCGTACGTGCGCCTGCGCCCGGACGGAACGTACGAGATCCGCGCTACGGTCCCCGGCGCCGGCGGCGAACTCGGCCTCGAGGTGCTCCTGGAACCTGAGCTCCACCGCTACCTGCCTCCCGTGAACGTGTCGCCGGGCGGCTTCCCGTCCGGTTACGTCGTGCCCGTGCTGCGCGGTACGGCGACCGGTTCGGTGTGCGTGGACGGCTCGTGCACTGAGTGGGAGAACGCGTCGGCGTATCACGATCACAACTGGGGGGTGTGGCGGGACGTGACCTGGGACTGGGGCCACTTCGAGGCCGGCGACCTGTCGATCCTGTACGGCGGAGTGCGGCAGTCGACGGAGGACGGCACGGATCGCTCGGGCGGCCGCTTCGCCTTCGTGGTGGACAGCCTGGGGCTCGCCGCGATCCTACCGATCCGGAACATCGAGTACGAGTGGACTGGGGACGAGCCGACCCGGATGCGGCTCGAGGCATCCCTCGGCGAGCAATCACTGCGCCTCGACGTACCCGTCGACCACTGGCTCGCCACGGAACAGGAAGCGGACGGCCGCAGCCGGACGTTCTATCAGCTGCGGGGCACGGCCGAGGTCGATGCCGTACTGGTCGATGGACCTGTGAGCGGGCGCGGGTCCGGCTCGTTCGAGACGTGGAGGACGCGTTGAAGCAGCCCTAGGTAGCCTGCGCCACCAGCACGATCCGCTCTCGATCGGACACGACGACGCCGCCCGGCTTCTCGACCGTGATCGCGAACAGGGTGGCTTTCGTCACCGGGACGGCGACCTGGATCGGAACCAGCACCTCGCCCGGCCCGGCCGGGATGTCGAACACCCCGCCGTCCACGGGGAACCGCTCGTCCCGCTCCTCGTCGAATACCCACAGCTGATACTGGGTCACGGTCGGATCGTTCGCCTCGAGGCCCGCGATCCGCATCACGCCGGCCTGGGCGGCGTCGCTCCACACCACATCGCCGGTCGCGCTCATGGCGGCGGGGTCTTCCGTCGCCGTCCAGTCGAGCAACGTGGCCGCCTGGTCGATGAGACCCGATCGCACGTCCGCCACGGTGGGCGGGGCCGCCGGCTCCACGACCGGGGCGCGACTGTCGAGCGCCAGGAACCACGCGACCGCCGCGGCCGCCGCCACGACCCACCCCGACCAGGTGACCCAGGGCGCCCGCCCGGGGCTGATATCCGGCGCCTGTGTGACGGACCGGTCCGGCGCGAAGAACGCCTCACCGTCCTTCACCAGGCGATCGGCGAGCGCTTTCGGAAGCGGATCCGGAGAAACCGCGACCAAGCCGGCCGCCAGTTCGGCGGCCACTCGATCGTAGACGTCCGAATTCAACTCGGGATTCGCACGCACTAGTTCATGGAGCTCCGCCTCGTCCGCCGAGGACAGGTCCCCGGTCGCCCGATCGGTGAGCAACTCTTCGATTCTCTTCATATCCCTCATGTCACGGTCCTTCATGCGTCCTGGACCCCATCTCGTCGTGTATCGTCCTGCGCCGCCAGGGCGCGTGCGCTCGCGAGTCCCCTGCGAATTCCGGTCTTCACCGTGCCGAGGGGAATCGCCATCTCGCCCGCGATCTCCGAGTGCGACATTCCGTGCACGAGCGACAGCTCGAGCATTCGTTTCTGCTGCGGCTTCAGTTCGTCCAGGAGACGCAGCGCCTCCCGAGCGCGAATCCTCTGGTCGATATGTTCGTGCCCGTCGTGCGACGGATCGAGGCCCTCGGGAATCGTCACCAGGACGGGTCGCCGATCCTGCTTGCGGCGCCGGTCGATCAGGCGGCGGCGCGCGATCATCGCCACGAATCCGTGTGCGGTAGACAGCGACCGGTTGAACCGACCCGCACTGCGCCACAGATCCGTGAAGATCTCCTGCGTTGCATCCTCGGCGTCCTCGCGCGTCCCGGACGACCGAAGGGCCAGCGACCAGACGATCGCCCCAAAGGTGTCGACGCAGGCTTGAACGGCGCCCGGCTCTCCATCGGCCACCCGAGCCAGGAGCTCTGCCGCTTCTGTGTCCAACCGCTCTCCTCCCGCCGCTACTCGCTCTCTCACCCGCACCTCATGTATTCGCGCGCACGATCGAATCGGATTCACTCCCCCTTTGAATCCGATTCTGCATTCCGTGCGAATCCCTGGTTCGAGGCCGCACTGCGGCACGGAACGAGACAAAGAGAGGAGATAGGATCATGCTTCACAAGATCATCACACGCGGAGTCCTGGCAAGCGCGGTGCTCGCTTCCGCGATCGCGGTTCAGCCGGCTGCGGCGCAGCAACAGACGATTCCCGAGGTCGCCGTCGAGGCTGGGAGCTTCGGAACCCTGGTCGCGGCGCTTCAGGCGGCTGGCCTGGTGGACGCGCTCGCCGGTGACGGCCCCTTCACGGTCTTTGCCCCGACCGATGACGCGTTCGCGAAGCTGCCCCACGGCACGGTCGAGACGCTCCTGAAGCCCGAAAACCGCGAGCGCCTGACCGCGATCCTCACGTATCACGTGGTGCCGGGGCGGGTGTCGGCGGCGCAGGCCGCGCGGCTCACCAGCGCGGGTACCCTGAACGGCCAACGCCTCGCGATCGAGCGCGACCACGGCGCGCTTCGCATCGACGACGCGACCGTGATTTCGGCAGACGTGGGTGCCAGCAATGGGGTGATTCACGTGATTGACTCAGTGCTGCTTCCGAACGAGGAATCGTTGATCGACGTCGCGCGTAACGCCGGTTCGTTCGGCACGCTGCTCGCGGCCGTCGATGCCGCTGGCCTGACGCATGACCTGATGGGCGACGGGCCGTTCACGGTGTTCGCGCCGACGGACGCCGCGTTCGACGCATTGCCGGAAGGAACCGTGGCTTCGCTGCTCGAGCCGGAGAACCGGGACAAGCTGCGCGAGATCCTTACCTACCACGTCGCGTCCGGCCGTCTGTATGGTGCCGACCTGCTGGAAGATGGCAAAGTGAAGACGCTGGCGGGCGGTTCGGTCAACGTCCGACTCGCCAACGGCCGTCTCCAGGCCAACGACGCGCGCATCGTCGGTACGGACATAGATGCCGCGAACGGGGTCGTGCATGTGATCGACGCCGTCCTGATCCCCGGCATGAGCACGAGGTCGGCTGCAGCGGCGGGTCAGCTCATTCGCCGCGCGATCAGCCTCGGCGCTCCGCTGTACAACGCGGGAGAGGCGGAGGCATGCGCGGATGTGTACATGGTCACCGCCGAGACGCTGCTCCGGATGGACTCCCGGCTATCGGATGACGTCCGCTCGCCGCTGCGGAGCGCACTCTCACACGCCGAACACGAGG
>JAMJQV010000110.1 GCA_023554435.1 Gemmatimonadota bacterium
TACCTTCATGAAGCCACGGCACGACGTGAGGAATCACGTGCGGAGACACCGCCTCATGCTCGACGGCATGACCCAGCAGGATCTTGCCGCCCGGGTCGGCGTCACGAGGCAGACGATCCTCTCCATTGAGAGGGGTCGGTACAATCCATCCGTCGGCCTGGCCCTGCTGCTGGCGGGCGTCTTCGGCGTTTCCGTTGAAGCGCTATTCGAGATCGACCAGGAAGAACAGCATGAGTGACCATAAAGACCGCCGATCGCTTCCCAGTCTGACCGGACTCGTCGCCGGTGGACTCGTAGTCCTCGGCGTCGGCCTGTTCATGTTCGTCCACAAGGGTCTGCTCGTGGTGGCAGGACTGGGGACGTTCGGGCCGGGCATCCTGCGCGAGCTCGGCTGGCTGAGAGACCAGGATGAATTCCAGCGGGAGGCCGCGCACCGGGCCGGCTACCACGCCTACCTCGTGGGCGGGTTCGTGGCCCTTCTCGCGTACGCGGCCCTGGAGGTGTGGCAGACGCAGCTCGAGGCCTCTTCCGAATGGGTACTGCTGATTCTCGTTCTTCTCTGGTTGACCTGGATGTTCAGCAGCCTGATGGAATTCTGGGGGGCTCGACGCACGGCCTCCACGGTTCTGTTGGTGTTCGGCTCCTTCTGGGCGGTGTTCGCGATCGCGACGATCATCAGCGAAGCCGCCACTACGAGCCCCGGGGACGCCGCGCTGGGTGTGCTGGCGAGTCTGGGACTCATCGGCCCATTCTTCCTGCTCGCCTGGGCGGCGCACCGCTGGCCCAGGGCCACGGGGGTGCTACTGCTCGTGGTGTCCGTGGTCTTCCTGGCGATGTTCAACCCAGGAGCCGGGACGCAGCGATGGTCCACCACGCTGCTCACGGACGCGCTGCTGATCGTGCCGCTGGCGGCTTCCGGCATCGCGCTTCTGCGAGAGGGAGTCGCCGGAGAGGACTAATCGCAGACGCACGTCCGACCTTGCCCCCCGCCCTCCTTTTGGACTCTATGTGGGACGACTCGATCCGGACTCTCCGGCTGACCAGCGTCTGAACACAGGGACAGTTCATGCCTCTCGCCTTACTGAAACAGGGACAGAGCAACGGCAGGATCATCGGGCTCCTGTTCCTCGAAGCCCTGGTGATCTTCGCCGGCATCACGAGCTCCTTCTGGATCGAGGAATGGCGGCAGAATCGGGAGGACCTGGATACCTACCACCATCTGCTCGAGGAGATCTACTACAACACGGTGATCGACGAGAGTCGGATCCCGCTGGGCATCGCTGACAACAACCTGGCGCTCAAGAACGCCATCAACATGGTCGTGCTCGATGTGGTGCCTCCCGCGGACACCGAATTGTGGTCGCAGCTGGACCACATCTTCGGCGGCGTTGGTGGATACGGCGCGAACACGGCGGGTTACGTGCGCCTGAGCAACACGTCGCTGTCCATTCCATTCGACGAAACCATGATCATCCTCGATGACGGCTTCAACGGGCTGGCCGGTCAGGAAGAGGCGCTGAACGACATTGTCGCCCAGATCGGGGACCTGAGGGCAGAATTCTGGCGGAGCGCGGGCATGGTCTCCTGCACCGGGGGTGAGGCTGACGACGGAAGTACCTCGCTCATGGATCAGCCCTACATGGCGGAGATCAGGGAAATGCTCTACCCGACCGGAGAGTGCATTACACAGGCCGAGAACGAGTCCCGCGCCCGCGAACTGATCGGAGACCCCGAATTCCGGAACGCGCTCAAGCAGGTCATCGACCTGCGGCAGGGATCGGCGTGGCTCATCGGGTGGCAGGCAGATGCAATCCGTGCGATCAAGTCCGCGATCGAGACGCGCCTGCCCGACGTCAGCCTGCCGGTCGTATCCATGGAGCTGATCAACTGGCCCGCCGGGGTGCCCACGGCTCGGACCGAGAATCAGACTTCCATGCAGCTGTCCGATCCACACACCTGGGAGGTCACGGTGGAGCTTCCCGAGGGGTACGTGAAGTTCAAGGCCAACGACGAGTGGAGCATCAACTGGGGAGCGCCGTTCCCGAACATCATCGACGCGCCCGGCTGGCTGTGGTCATCCGAGCAGATCAGGGTCGAGGATGTGTTCCCGGCGGGCACGGCCCATATGCACGGAATGAACCTGCCCGTCGCGGCCGGTACGTACCGGGTGACGTTCAACTCGCAGACCTTCGAGTACTCGTTCGAAGAAGTCGGAGGCTCGTGATGCCTTTGCCAAAGTGGTTCTCGCTCGCCGTGGCCGCCGTCTGCCTGTGTCTTCCAGACTCCGCGTTCGGCTAGACCGAGGGCGACTACCTGTACAACGTGACCATGCTGCGCGCCGCGGGCTTCGACGGCATCGACCGGGTCGGGCCGTACCTGCGCTCGCTGATCGACTACCATCACGATACGCTGGGTGTCAGCGTGCGGTGAGGCCGATCTACTTGTACGGTTTCAGCTTCGACAGGACAGGCGGATGATGACAGCTTCGACACTTGAAGACGGGACCTCGTATAGAGGAATGCCCGGACAACGCCTGGGTACGTCAGGCCTGGTCATACCGAGGGTTTGTCTCGGCTGCTGGAACAACTTCGGGGCTGACGCAGACGACGAGGTGTGCAGGCAGCTCGTGTTCACCGCCTTCGACCGGGGCGTCACGCACTTCGACCTGGCCAACAACTATGGTCCGCCTCCCGGATCGGCCGAGGAGCGATTCGGGAAGATCCTGAAGCACCTTCCACGCGACGAGGTCATCATCTCGACGAAGGCTGGATACCTCATGTGGGACGGGCCATACGGAGAATGGGGATAGCGGAAACACCTCCTGGCCAGCCTCGACCAGTCCCTTCGCAGGCTGCAGGTCGATTACGTGGACATCTTCTACCACCACAGGCCCGATCCCGAGACGAGAATGGACGAGTCTCTCGGTGCCCTCGACTCGGCCGTTCGGATGGGAAAGGCGCTCTATCCTGCGATCAGCAACTACGGGGCAGTAGAGACCCGGCTCGCGGTCTCCTGCATCGAGGCCAACGGATTTGCACCGCTGCTGGTGAACCAGTCCAAGTACAACCTGTTCCAGCGGGACATCGAAGACGAGCTCCTATCGGTGGCGGCGAATGCGGGCATGGGAGTCGTCGCGTACTCGCCCCTCGCGCAGGGACTCCTGACGAATCGCTATCTGAATGGTATCCCGGCGGGATCCCGCGCCGGAAAGCAGGACGACTACTCGGGAGCGCTGACCGGGAGCCAGGTCACCGACGAGGTGATCACGAAGGTCCGGGCGCTCAAAGAGGTGGCGCGGCGGCGCGGCCAATCCCTGGCCCAGCTGGCGATCGCGTGGACGATCCGTGAGAGAGGTCCAGGTCAGGTCGCCAGCGCGATCATCGGTGCGAGCTCGGTCGAACAACTCATGGAGAATCTCCGGGCTGCCGACGGCCCGCCGCTGACTGACGATGAACTGAGCGAGATCGACCGTATCTGTGCGTAGGCGTCCGATCTCAGGCACGCGAAGTCAGTATGACACTCCAGGCGTCTTCTGCACGTAGCTGTCGTCCGTCAGCTGCTTCAGCATGAAGTCCGCGACGTCCGCACGGGAGATCTGTCCCTTGATATCCCTGGCGGTGGGCGGAAAGCCGTGCCGATAGACGCCGGTTCGCGGCGTGTCCAGCAGGTGCGGAGGACGAACGATGGTCCACTTCAGCGAGGACTGTTTGATCACAGCTTCCTGGCGATCGTGGTCGGCGAAGGCGTGGCGCAGAAAGAGGCCAACGACGACGTGCTTGGTGAAGAAGCCAAGGTTTGCACGACTGTCGCCGATCCCGAGAGACGATTGGCAGATGAGACGCTGAACCCCGGCCGCATCCATCGCCTCCACGATGTTTCGGGTCGCGTGCTCACGCAGGGTCGTCCTCCCTGCGCCCGCCCCAATGGTGCAGAACACCGCCTCTTGCCCCGCGACGGCTGCCTCCACGGCGCCCGAATCGAGGATGTCCCCTTGAATGACCCGCAGGTTGGGGTATTCGAGGTCGTCGATCTTCTCCGGCGTCCGGGCGAACGCCGACACGTCGTGGCCCTCTTCGAGCGCCTGCTCAAGGAGCTCGCGGCCGGTTCCCGCGGTGGATCCGAAGATGACCAGGTTCATGGCTCTACCCCGATAGCGAAGAAAAGCGTGTGAATGTGACCACCAGCGGCGCGCGCACCCCTGGCAAAATCTCACACGGCCAGCGTAGTCCGAGCGCTGTTCCTGCACAACCGGTTGAGAAACTGGAGCCGATCGGAATCGCTGTAGTGCCACTTCCCATTACGGCGGTAATGGCATAGTCTCCTCGCACCCATGATGCGAGCGATCACCTACCGCAGGTACGGATCTGCAGATGTGCTCGAGCTCGTGGAGGCTGCGAAACCGGAGCCCGGGCCTCAGGAGGTCGTGGTCCGGACTCACGCGGCGTCCGTGAACCCGCTCGACTGGCACTTCATGCGAGGCTCTCCGGCTCCCGTCCGACTCATGACCGGCGTTTTTCGCCCGAGGAACGGTCGGCTCGGCGTCGACCTCGCGGGTGTGGTCGAAGCGGTCGGCTCGAAGGTTACCGGGTTTCAGGAGGGAGAGACGGTGTTCGGCGCGGCGAGGGGTGCGTTTGCCGAGTACGCCTCGGCTCGGGCGGATCGTCTCGTGCGCAAACCCAGGGACATCTCCTTCGAGCAGGCGGCCGCCGTACCGATTGCCGCGCTCACGGCGCTACAGGGCCTCCGCGACAAGGGAAGGCTCCAGCCGGAGCAAAAGGTACTGGTGATCGGGGCGGCCGGCGGCGTCGGTACCTTCGCCGTGCAGATCGCGAGATCCTTCGGCGCGGCAGTGACGGGCGTCTGCAGCACGAGAAACGTCGAGATGGTCACCTCGATCGGCGCCGAGCGGGTTGTCGACTACACACGGGATGACTTCGCGAAGGGAGAGACCCGGTACCACGTCGTGCTCGATTGCATCGGAGACCGCTCGTTGTCGGACTACCGTCGCGTCATGGACCCGGGGGGAGTCTACGTCGGGGTCGGCGGTTCCGGCGGTACCATGAAGATGCTGCTCGACCTCCTCAAAGTGAGGGTCGTGTCGCCGTTCGTGAGTCAGCGATTCGTGTCGTTCATCGCCTCACTCAACGCAACGGACCTCGACGCTATCGCGGAGCTGCTGATGAGCGGCAAAGTGACGCCGGTGATCGACCGCACGTACCCGCTCGAACGGACCGCGGACGCGATCCGGTATCTCGAGACGAAGCATGCCAGGGGCAAAGTGGTGATCACGATCCGCTGAGGATCGACGGCCGCGAGCCTCGCACCCTGTCCCACCAGCCTCCGCGCGGTCGTGACAACAGTGTCACACAGGCCTATGCTCCCGCGCATGACCAGAAGAATCCTCTTTCTTGCCGCGCTGCTGAGCGCCGGAGTCTCTGCCGATCGCCTGGTCGCCCAGGACGTCCCGCAGGGCACGATCCTCGGGCGCGTCGTAGGGGTCACCGGCGAGCCCGTTCCGAGCGCGCTGGTGGAGATCCTCGACACCAATCTCAGGGGGATCAGCGACGGTCAGGGCCAGTTCTCGATCCGGGGTATTGTTCCCGGCGCCTATACGCTGCGGGCCGGCGCTCTGGGCTATCGACCCGTGCTTCTTTCGAACGTCATCGTCGGGTCGGGAAAGCCTCTGACCGTCAGAGTCGAACTGCCGACGCAACCGATCGAACTGGAGGCGCTCGAGGTCGCACCCTCGTTCTTCAACGAATCGGCCCAGGGGTCTCCCGCCAACACGAGGATCCTGGATGCGGTGGACACGCGTCGCACGCCGGGGGTGATCGAGGACGTGGTCCGTTCGGTCTCTCTGCTTCCGGGCGTGGCCGTGACCTCTCCGGGCCGGAACGACCTCGCGGTGCGGGGCGGCGCTCCATACGAGAGTCTGTTCATCGTGGATGGCGTGGAAGTTCCGAATATCAATCACTTCGGTTCGCAGGGGTCCACGGGTGGACCGCTCTCTCTCATCAACATCGAATTCGTCCGCGAGACGGAGTTCTCGAGCGGAGGCATGGGGGTTCGATACGGGGATCGTACGGCCTCGGTAACCGACATTCGGCTTCGCGAAGGAAACACCGAGGGCCTGTCGGGCACGCTGAACGTGTCGGCCACCGGCGCAGGCGCCATCCTGGAAGGCCCGATCGGCTCCAGCGGCAGCTTCCTGTTCAGCGCCCGCCGCAGCTACCTGGACCTGCTGTTCAACGCGGCGGGCTTCAGCTTCGTCCCCCGGTACTGGGACTTCCAGCTCAAGACGAGTCACCGGCTCAGCAGTCGTGACGGTCTGTCGTTCCTGTTCGTCGGTGCGCTGGACGACATCTCGTTCAACAACGAGGACGCGGACGACATCTACGACAACAGCCGCACACTGGCGCCGAATATCCAGCAGTACTTTGCGGGGGTCACCTGGGATCGACTGTTCGCGGGCAGTCGGCTCGAGGTGTCCCTGGGCCGGACCTTCACCAATTTCGAGACCACTCAGACGCTGTTCTCCGATCCGCCCCAGACGATTCTGAAGAACTTCTCCGACGAGGGCGAGAACGGCCTGCGCGTGGAGTGGGCCACGGATCCGGCGCGAACGCTGTCCTGGACGATCGGCAACACCCTGAAGTTCGCCAGTGACCTTACCTACGAAGTGGAGGTGGCCGGAGAGGTCCGGACGGATCAGAACGGGGAACCGCAGGCCCTGGCCGTGGACACCTCGTTTACCGCGTTCCGGAATGCGACCTACGCCGAAGCGTCGATTCGGGCGAGCGATCGCGTCCGTCTTACAGCTGGAGTCCGAGCCGACTATTACGACTTCGTGGATGATGGCTTTCGCCTGTCACCCCGGATCGGGGCCACCTGGCAGGTCGCGTCCAGCACCTCCCTTCGCGGAAGTCTGGGTCGCTACGTGCAGCCGCCCTCCTACATCTGGTTGATCGGCGATCCCGGCAATCCGGAGACCCTGACGCCGATCGTCTCGGACCAGGTGACGCTGGCCGTGGAGCAGGTTTTCCGGCCCGATCTTCGTCTGCAGCTGGAGGGCTACTACAAGTCGTATGACGACTACCCGGCACGCGTGTTCCGGCCGCAGGCCGTGCTCTCACCATCCGGCTTCGAGGATGCGACCAACGACATCCCGTTCGGTCTCGAACCCCTGCTCAGCGTCGGCACCGGCAGTTCCTACGGAGCGGAGCTGTTTCTCCAGAAGCGGCTGAGCGAGATTCCGTTGTACGGCCTCCTGAGCCTCAGCCTCAGCCGCTCGGAGTACGCATCGATCGAAGGACTGGACCGACCCGGCACCTACGACACGCGATTCATCGGCTCGATATCAACGGGCTGGCGGATCAACCCGAAGTGGGAAGTGAGCGGAAAATTCCGGATCGCCACCGGCCTGCCGACGACGCCGTTCATCACCACCGGGCCCGACACCGGCCAGCGGGACTGGAGCCGCTACAACCAGGGCGAGAGATTTCCGACGTTCAGCTCACTGGACCTTCGGGTGGACCGCCGGTTCAGCTTCCGGACCTGGCAGCTCGAAGTGTACGTGGACGTCCAGAACGTCTACAACCGGAGCAACATCAGCGCCGTCCGCTGGGACCCGCGCACGAACGAGCCCGAGTTCAACGAATCGATCGGCGTGCTGCCCACGCTCGGGATCAACATCGAATTCTGACGGAGCGCTGCGGATCGCGAAGCGCCCGCTGGCTCACGAAGTGGCCCTGGGCGTATCCTCGATCTCGGCTCCCAGACCCCGGAGCTGATAGATCACCGCCGGTCCCGTGACGCTGGCAGGATCGAACTCGAGCCCCTGCTCTTCAGCGTGATGCTCGGCCTGCGCCACGGCCTGCTCCATGGTCAGCTCGATCTTCTCCATCGTTCCCTCGACCCGAGCGTGGCACCCCAGAGCGGTCTGCGGGAACACGATTACACCATCCTCGACCTTGAGCCCCCAAACGGCAGAAAGGCCCGATTCACGGATCCTTCTGAAGTGGAGCCGATCGGAATCGCTGTCACGCCGCAGGGAGTGACCTTCCGAGCGTAGCGAGGACTACCGAAGACCTCCTGGTTGCACAGCGATGCTTCATCCGCCAGCTGACGCCCGCTGGCGCTTGCTGACACCAGATTCGGTCATTTCTCCGTCAGCTTACGCCCACAGGCGCGTACCCGCGCTGGGACAGTCTTGCGACATTTTTCGGGGGCGGACAGGGATGGATTCCGGCAAAGCGGGAGGGCCGGGTGTACCAGGTGCCACCGACCTTGGGCCGCAGACTGGAGCGTTTGACGCGCACTTGACTCTGCCCAGGTAGACTCACGGTGCCCCCTCCGCGAACTGGAGGTGAACCGTGTTCCAACCGCGTTTCGCAGTCTTGCTCTTGATGCCGCTCGCCCTCATCGCGTGCGGGCCTGTCTCCACTGGCCCAACGCAAACACTTGAAGAGTGGGATGGGCCGGAAGGTCCGTTCTTGGGCCCGCTCGAGGTCGACTTCAGCATCACCTGGGAAGGGATCGTTACGTCCGCGGCCGGCTCGCCCATCGAAGGGGCGATAGTCGAGATGTTCTTCGAGAATACAGATGGAACTGCGAGGGCGATCCACGACTCCAGAGCCTACACTGACGCCGAAGGGCGCTATTTCATCAAGAAGTACGTCTGCCCCGCCTATTCGTACCTCGAGGCGTCTTGCGCCCAATGCAGGGCCAGCCAGCGCGTCTACGCCTCCTGCGAGCCGAAAGCGCAGCGCATCGACTTCGTACTCGGTGCGGCGGCC
>JAMJQV010000111.1 GCA_023554435.1 Gemmatimonadota bacterium
GAGAATCTCGAGATCATCGAGGATGGGGATCGGATCATCATTCGGAGTGAGCCGATCAATCCGGTGGAGGAGCTCGACGAGATGGGCGAGATGCCCTTCGTGTCGGACGAGATGATCGAGAAGCTCCTGCAGGGCTTCGGAGTGACGTTCAGCATCACGACGCCGTTCAAGGTCGAGGAGCACAACGCGACCCGAAAAGACGGCAAGACGCTCGTGTGGGAGTTCAACCTGGAGACTCTCAAGTCCGGCGAAGCGACCGGGATCTACGCCGAGTTGAAGCGCTGATTCAACTCATTGCGCACAGATGGAGCCGGGTCTCCCAGCGGGGCGGCCCGGCTCGTCGCGTCGGCGGGTTGTCTATCGCGCTTGCCGAGGAGTAACACGTCCAACGTTTGGAGGACGAGGAATGGAAGCCAAATCGCACGGAGAAGGGGGCAGGGTCGCGCTGGTTCGCGAGGCGCTCGAGCTGATCGCAGCCAGTCCGCGAGGTGTCCTGTGCACCCTCCTTCCCGAGGGCGGTGAGCCCTACGGTTCGCTCGTGGACATTCTACCGCTCGAGGGCGGAGACGCGGTCCTGTTCCTCAGCGGGCTGGCCGAGCACCGGAAGAACCTCGACGCGGACCCGCGAGGATCGCTTCTGCTCGGGCCTGCGATAGGGTCGCCCGATGCCCTGACGCAGCCGCGGGTGACGATCGTGGGCAGCGCGGAGCACGTAGAGGACCGGGCTGAGTTTCGGGACCTTTACCTGGCGGCGCACCCGGCTTCTGCTGCCTTCATCGACTTTCCGGATTTCGCCTTCTACCGACTGCGCGCGGACAGGGTGCGATATATCGCGGGCTTCGGACGCATGGGCTGGATTCCGAGGGACTCTCTCCTCGCTCAGGATCCCGAGTAGAACCCACGCCAGCTACCTGACGGAGGAAACGTGTTCGATTTCGCACTGCTGATACCGCTCCTCGCGATCTTCTTCATATTCGGCGTGCCGATCATGGCGGTGGCGACGCACTTCGTTCTGAGGCCCATGGTCCGGGATGTCATTGGCGCGATTCACGGCAAGGCGCAAGCCGAGGCACAGGACCTGACCAACCGGGTGGGGCGACTGGAGCAAGTGATCCTCGACCAGGGGACCCAGATCGATCGCCTGGTCGAGGCGGAATCTTTCCGCCGGCAACTCGAGGCGGGCGGAAGGGGTTCGGATCCGCCGTCTCTCGGCGGATAACGGCGCTCACATCCGAAGACGTCCGAACACCCCCACCGTCCCGCCGTCGGCCGGCGACAGCACGGGTGCGATCGTCAGACGCGGCGACTCCTGCTCGTGGCTGGCCGCGAGTTCCGCGTTGTAGCTGCGAGCCTGGTTGTCGGCACCCGCAATGTCGTGGATCATGGAATAGGCAGTCGCCGCCAGAGTGACCAGACCCACAACGCCGGCAGCGGCCATCGCGTCGTCGTCCCCGAACAGGTCACACCCGCCGCCCGAACAGATGGCAGTCATGGCGAGCGAGCCCGCGAGCGTGATCCCGACCCGAGTCCCCACTCCCTTCCAGGCCGCTCCCGAGGCTCCAGCGTACCAGTATCCGGTCGCCGGCCCGAAATACATGCCATAGGTGAACAGAAGGAGGCCCGCCGTCGAGTCCCCTCCATCGGAACTCGAGAGTACCATTCCAAGGGTGATGGGGATGGCGGTACCGGCGAACGAGAGTAGGGTAGCGGTGCTCTCCGACTTCATACCCGCGATCTCCCTGGCCTCGTCCGCGACCGCTGAGGCCAGCATCGCGTCCTGGGGGCACGCCGTGCCGGGGCCGATCGAGGCGCTGAAAGCCCCCAACACCGCCAGCGAACCGAGAATCTGCCGCGTCTTCACCTTTGCCTCCCCATGCATGTCGTGGATCATGCAACCGATTCAAGACTGGGCAGGCCCGATCAAGTACGAGTCAGGTGGTATCGCCGAGGAGTCATGCGCTTGTCGGTGTCACAGGGGGTCGCGAAGTTCAGTACATGGCATTCGAGATCCGTCCTCACCCCGATTTTTCCTGGTCGCAGAGCCGGCGCTCCACGTTCCGCGAGTGTCCGCGCAAGTACTACTGGCAGTACTACGGCTCGCATAACGGCTGGCTGGACGAGGCCACGGACGAGGCCAGGCGCGCCTGGCGGCTGAAGAAGATCACGAACCTCTACATGGTGCTGGGCACGATCGTGCACGAGCTGGCAGCGGACACGATCCTGCGCGTGCGCGGCGGTGGCGCGGTTCCCGACGCGGCCGAACTGATCGAACAGGGCCGGGGCCGGCTCAACCGGGCCTGGCTCATGTCGCAGAAGCACGAGGAGTGGGAGCGCAGCCCGAACCGGGTCAACATGCTGATGGAGTTCTACCGGGGGTCCGGCCCCTCGCGCGACCTGATCGAGAAGATCAGGGACAAGCTCTACGCCTGCCTCCGCCATCTGTTGTCGTCGGAGAGTTTCCGGGAGGCCGTCGAAGCACCGGCTGTCGAGGTGAAGGAAGTCGATCGCCTCGACTTCGTCGAGCTGGACGGCGTCAAGGTGTACGCGCAGCCCGATCTCCTCTACAAGCTCGGCGATGCGTGGCGCATCGTGGACTGGAAGACCGGTGCTCGCCATGCCTCGCACAGCCCGCAGCTCCGCACCTACGCCGTCTATCTCCAGGAGCGGGGGGACCTGCCGGAGGGGCCGGTGATCGGCCGTCTCGAGTACCTGGGGACCGGGGACGCCGTCAGCGTTCCGGTATCGGATCGAGACTGTGCGGAGGAGCGTCAGAAGATGGCGGACAGCGTGGCGGCCATGCGCACCTACCTGGCAGATCCAGTCCGCAACGAGGCCCTGCCGCGCGACAGTTTTCCGCTCGTGGAGGACACCCGACGCTGCCCACAGTGTCCATTCTTCGAGTTGTGCGAAGAGGAGCTCGCCGCGGCCGACATCGCCGGCCCCTTCTGACGGCCCGTGCCTCCCTGAGGCCTTCGCCAGGCTCTCCGAGTTTACAGATCGTCTCAAACGGGTACTTTTGTATCGTCCCGACCACGGCAGCTCTGGCTCAGTTGCCGCCCCCTTCGAAGTTGCCCAAGGAGGTCCGCATGAGGCGATGGATATTGTTGCCCCTCGCAGTTCTGATGTTGATGCCGGCGAGTCTCGCCGCGCAGGAAGACGCCGCACCGACCTGGTGGGCCGTATTCACCGAGCAGGTCGCACCGGCCAACGTAGTGGCGTTCGAAGAGAACAGTGCCGCGATGACGGAGCTCATCAAGGCGAACGCACCCGCCGACATGGTCTACTACACCCACTCCGGGCCCGAGACCGGCTACATGTACGCAATCCCGATGGCCGGGATGGGCGAGTTCATGACAATGAACGAGCAGTGGATGGGTATGATCAACGAGATCGGCTGGGAGAAGTGGGAAGAGATGTCCGCCGACCACCTGGTCGACCACAGGGCGATGAACTTCTACATCGAGCTTGCCGACCAGTCCTACCACCCGGAGGGATTCGAAGAGTCGATGGCGGACAAGCCGTTCCGGCGCTTTGACTGGTTGTATCCGAAGTCGGGTATGGAGGAGGAGTTCAACGAGGTGTTGGTGGAGTGGGTCGACTTCTACGCCGAGCATGGGCTCGAAGCGGGATGGACGGCTTACCAGGCGGTCACCGGCGACGACCTGCCCCTCGTCGTTCTGATCACGCCGGCGGCGAGCGGCAGTGCCTTCCACATGTTGGCGGAGGAAGAGGAAGCAGTCGTGTGGGAGGCGGGAAGCGAGCTGTGGGCGAAGACGATGGAAATGCTGAGGGGGTATGAGGCCCACGACGCCACGTTCCGGCCAGAGCTGTCGCTGGTGCCCGACACGATGTAGTCGTCATGCTCAGCTGACTTCCGCTTCGAGGCGGAAACGACGAAGCCCGCGAGCGCAGAGCCAGGCGCCGCGGGCTTCGTGCATCGGGCCGAACCGGCCCATCAGTTCGTAAGCACGACCTTGCCGAGATTGCGGCGCGCGTGAATGAAGCGATGCGCTTCGACGGCTCCGTCCCTCGTGAGCGGGTAGGTGCTGTCGAGGATCGGCTTGAGCTCGCCTGACTCGACCCCACGGTAGATCTCGTCCAGTCCCGAGAGCAGCAGTCCCTCTCGCTCCTGCAGATGGAGCAGGTGGACGCCGGAAATCCCGATGCAGGGCTGAACCAGGTCCATGGGATGGATGCGCGGAGTCCTGAGCCATGCCAGCGCGGCGCGTGGCCAGTTCTTCCTGCTGGTCGGCAGGGCGGCGCTCATCCCGTAGAACACCAGCCGTCCAAGCGGCGCGAGCAGGCGTCTGCACGCAGCCGTGGCCTCCCCGCCCGTGGCATCGAGGGCCACATCCAGTTCGCGTTGCCCGAGAAGACGCGCGACGTCGGGCTCCCAGTCGCCCCGGGAATCGAAGCAGGCCTCGGCGCCGAGCTCGTCCGTGACGAAGGATCTCTTCTCGGGGGTGCCGGCTGTGCCGATCACCCGCAGTCCGTCCCGCACGGCCAGCTGGACGGCCGCGGACCCGACGCCGCCGGCCGCGCCGAGGATCAACACGCTCTCTCCGGCCCTCACGCGCGCGCATTCGGACAGGCACACCCACGCCGTGAGAAACACGACGGGGATGGCCGCCGCCTCGGCAGGTGAAAGGCTGTCGGGGTAATGGAACAGGTTTCTGGTGGGGACCACGATGTCGTGCGCGTAACCGCCGTGCCGGATCAGGCCCACCGCCCTGTCGCCGGGCGCCCAGTCCTGGACCCCTTCACCCACGGACACGACCTCGCCGGCCACCTCGAACCCGGGGCTGTAGGGCCGGGGAGGCACGGTATCGTAGAGCCCGGCGCGCATGAACAGATCCGCGAAGTTGATGCCCGCCGCCCGCACGCGCAGGTGCACTTCGCCAGGACCGGGTGCCGGCAACGGGATCTCGCGCTCGACGAACACTTCCGGCGCTCCGTGGCGCTCGATGCGCACGGCGCGAGTGGTGGATTCAGACACGGTGGTCAGACTCCTGTGAAGGTCAGCCGGCTGCGGGGTCGCGCACTACTCCGGAGAACAGCAGGGCGCCGGACAGACGCTCGCGGATCGCGAAGACGAACGGACGGTCCACCACGAACGTGGGTGGCGCCGAGGTTACCCCCACTTCTACCGACGTGACGGCCGCGGCGCGGGTACCCTCCTCGTCGACTTCGACGAAGGCCTTCTGCTTCACCCGACTGATGTGCAGTCGCATTTCGAGCGCGTCCCGATGCATACGTGAAAAGTCGGCCGCTGCCTCGTCGAACGCCACCGCCATCCCCAATGCCTTAAGCACCTCGTTCAGCGACGTCTCGTACTCCAGGCTGAACTTCGGCAGGCCCAGCAGGACCTTTGATTCGCCCATGCCGGTGACGATCCCGGTCCAGGCCGCGGCGTCGAGCGACTCGACAAACGCATCGATCCCGATCGTCTCGGATGGGAGCACCACCGTCATGACGAACGCTTCGCCTCCGTAGGGGAGTTCAATGGCTTGATACTCAGCGTTCGCGGCGAAAGGAAAGCTCTGGTCGCTCATCCACATGAAGGGAACCGCGGACGCCGAGCCGTCGGGTCGGCGGAAGTCACCCGATCGAGTGCGTGCGGGATCGAACGGAGTCGTCCACTGCCCCTCGAAGTAGATCGCGTTGATGAGAAAGAGCATGGTCAATGGATCGATCGGGGGTTCTACGATCCCATCGATCAGGCCGTTGGTTGCCTCGTCGACCCAGGAGTTGATCACGTCCGCCGCGGCGGGGTCGTTGAAGTCGAGTCCCGCCACTCGCGCCAGGAAGTCGCGCTCGACGGCACTGACGAACGGGGCCTCCAGTGTGAATCCCTCCCGGTGCCACACCGAGTTCCCGATCTCCATGCTGACCGTCGGATCGAGATCCGACAGGAGATCGATCAGGCTTCGATACGCGGCCCCTATCTCTTCTCGATCCAGGTTGCCGAGCCGGAGCGCCGTGCGCATGGCCTCGAATGTGCCGGACTCGGCGCCCGCCAGGGTCATGCCCAGGGCCATCGACGCACTGAGAGGAGACACGAAGACGTTGGCCCCCGCATCTTCCTCGGCGACGATTTGCCGGAGGAAGTCGAAGGCAAACGCCTCACCGGCATCGATGAGGCCGACCTCGCTGCTTGTCAGGGCTCGCGGGAGCGCCTCGATCCGCTCGACCGGCTGAGGGTCGGCCGGGGAGTCGCAGGCTGCCACCAGGAGAACGGCGGCCAGCAGATGGACTACGGAACGGCTCAGGATCAGACGACGCATCGATTCACCTACAGGAACAGGGTCAAGTAGCGACGGGGCCTCGTTCCGGCTCTCGTACCCCCGGTCGAGGTTCGGGTTCACCGCCAGCTACGGACGGCGCCCGCGTGCGCGACCCTCTGGCGAAAGTGGGAATGTGGGAATACGCGTCGAGGATCTCCCGGGCAATGATGGGGCGTGCCTGATCCCGACGGCGTCGCTATCCTGAGAGCATCTCGCGT
>JAMJQV010000112.1 GCA_023554435.1 Gemmatimonadota bacterium
ACCGAGCCCTCCATCACCGCGTCGACTCCTCGCTCTTCGGCAATCTGGGGTAGCGACTGAGTCGCCTCCCGGTATTGCATCGCCGTCGTTCGTGAGATCACCTCCAGGGCTCCGATGCGCCCGAGCTCGCCGATCAGAGCATCGGTCAGTCCGTTCGCCAGGTACAGGTCATCCTCGTCGGCGGAGAGATTGGCCAGCGGGAGCACCAGGATCGAACGGACGGCCGGCAGGTCGTCACTCCGTCCGCCGGGAGAACCTCCGAGATACAGTGCGGCAAGGGCGAGCACTGAGATCGCTGCGATCCCGACAAAGAGGGGCATGGGTCGGCGCCGGCGGCTCCGTCTGGGTGCTTGGTCGTCACCGGCGGACACGCCGGCGGTGTCTGGCACGGCGGCAGCGTGCCTCGAATCCGTGGCGTGCACGGACGGACGGGCGTCGGGGGCCGGTGCAGTGCCTGGCGCTGCAGCCGATACTGGATCGTGCCTCAATTCCGCTACGAAACGCCGAATCTCGACTGGCAGTTCGAGAGCCAGCTGGCCGGCAAGGTAGTCTTCATGCTCACGCGCCAACTGGATGGCATTGGCCGGGTCGCCGGCTCGAACCAGCGCCTGCATCAGGCGGAGCACCACCCTCGAATTGGCCGGGTCGTGGCGTAGCAGCCGGCGCCACAAGCCGATGGCTTCCACGGAATCTGCGCAAGCCTCGGCCGCCTCTGCGAGCCTTTCGATGGCCTCTTCGTACGACTGCTCGAAACGTGTCCTCTCGCGATCGACCCACGCTTCGAATTCACGGGATGCGGACGGACAGTGGAAACCGTCAAGGAATGGCCCCCTGTACAGGGCTAGCGCCGTGGGGAGGTCATCGTCGGTCAGCGCGTCCTGAAACGTAATGCAGTCGATGCCCACGACTGCTCGATCAAGGCTGATCAGCTCGCCTTCGCTCGCGAGCACCCCATCGCCGAGCGTCAGGCGCAGACGATACACGATGTCGGCGAGACTATGACGGGCGCTGGGTTCAGGACGATCTGGCCACAATAGACCGATCAGCTTGTCGCGAGTGAGACCTGGCGGATCGGCCAACGCGAGGAGCGCCAGAAGAGCCAGCCTGCGCCGTGGAACAGGCTCGGGGCGGGCGCCCTCAGTCGTCTCCAGCCCGGGACTCCCCAGAAGCCTGAGGAAGTACGTTCGGCCTGAATCCGGCGGTCCGACAGAGATCCGATCCATAGACGATTCCCGCGCGATAGCTGAAGCACAGTGTATTACAAATGCTGGCGTTTCTGCCAGTTCTGGGTGCCAAGGGGCACACCGGCATGCTTCGGTACGCCCCACTTTGACTGGAGGTGTTCTATGCGATGGCTCGCGTTGGTTTCACTGCTGGCACTGGCGGCTTGCAGTGACGCCGGTGTCATGGAGCCCGAGAGCGAAGCCACGTTCTCGGCCGCGAGCGCTCCGTGGCTGGTTCTCACCTGGCAGGAAACATTCGATCAGCCGTTCGCGGGCGAATCGACCGTGACGCCCAGTGGAATCCTCCACATGAAGAACATCGACAACGGGTTCTTCGTGTCCGGTGATCTCGTCGGCTACGTCCATGTCTACGGGAGGGCGATGATCGACCTCGGCACGGGCCTGGGCAATGGCTCCGGGACCTCCGTTTACCAACTCACGGAGCCGGGAATCGGAACGCTGGAGTGCAAGTGGCACTCGAAGATCGCGGGCTTTCCTGTCTTCGTGCAGCACGGGGAGTTCACCTGCAGAGGAACCGGGTACTTCGAGGGGTGGAAGGTGAAGATCTCGGGCAACAACGTGAACAACCCGGGCATCGGCATTTACGACGCCGTAGGCGAGGTTCGATAGACCGGGCGGGCAGCCAGTCGGCAACCCGACGAAGTCCGCTGCCGGTCGCTCACCTGATCGCTCGAGATGGAGCCAAGGGGCCGCGCTTCACGAACGCGGTCAGGTGGGCTGACCTCTGTGCTGTCACTGCCGTCACACTCGACTCGACGCAACCCCAACTAGCTCCATCCGTGTCACACCGCTCGAACAGTGGGCAAGCCCGGTGCAGCGTGATCGAGGAACTTCCGTCCGGTGAAGAGGTGCTGGTGTTCCGAGGGATCTCCGCGCAACCGTTCGGTCCGCTCACGTTCCAGCGCGAGGACGGACAACTCGTGAACTTCCGGGAGAACTCAGACGGGGAGATCACGCACATGTTCGTACGCCAGCGTGTATACGAGCGGCTGCGTGACTGATGGCAGCCCACGGCGGGTTGTGCTGTTCGACTCGACGTGGTCCCTCAGATTCAGGTTGGTTCTTCAGGCGCCTGCAGGCGGTTGCGGTCCGATCGCTCAAGGACCACCAGCCGCCACGACTTCGACGTGACCGCGGAGCCGGATGTCCCGGGAGGACCTACCCACCATAACCCTGAACGTGCCGGCCTCGACCACCCACCTCATGTCAGAATCCAGCATCGCCAGGCTCTCCGCGGGTAGAGTGAACTCGACCGTCGTCGAGTCACCCGGATTCAGACGGATCTTCCGGAATCCCTTCAGCTCCAACACCGGCCTCGCGACCGACGCCATGACATCTCGGACGTAAAGCTGAACCACCTCTTCGCCTGGCCGCTCTCCCACATTGCGGACCCGCGCCCTCACTCGTATCGCACCATCAGGCGCGGCCGAGACGGGATCGATCACGAGATTCGAATACTCGAACTCGGCATAGCTGAGTCCGTAGCCGAACGGAAAGGCCGGGTGCCCCGTCAGGTCCAGGTAGTCGTCGCCCCGGCCCGTGGGTTTGTGATTGTACACCAGCGGAAGCTGGCCCTCCGAGACGGGAAAGGTGACGGGCAATCGTCCGCCGGGGTCCGCGTCACCATATAGCACATCGGCGATGGCCGTCCCTCCCTGTTCACCCGGATACCAGGCCATCAGAACCGACTCGACCTCTTCGATCCAGTTCGCCATCGTCACTGCACTTCCACCCACGATCACCACGACCACCGGCGTTCCGGTGGAGGCCACAGCGAGGATCATCTCCTCCTGCCGGCCAGGAAGCGAGAGGAGTGCCCGGTCCCGGAACTCGCCCTCTTCGAGGCCCGCGACCACGATCGCCACATCGGCGCCGCGGGCGACCTCGACGGCCTCCTGGATGCGTTCCTCCGCCGCATCGAGCACACCCCCGTCCCACACCAGCTTGAGTCGCGCGTTGCCCACGGACTCGAAGAACTCCAGGCGGAGGTCGTGCTCCGACCCAGGCGCTAGATCGACCTCAGCCAGTCGCGTTCCGACAGAACGCTTCCGCCAGTTGTCCAGGATCAGCTCACCGCCGAGCCACAGCCGGTACCCGTCGTTCCCAGCTACACCGAGGCGCGTCACCCCCGTGGCCGGCGCCCTGAGTCGTCCGGTCCAGCGGGCTGAGTACCAATCTGAGGAGACACCTCGACCCGGCGAACTGAGAGTCCACAGGAAGTCGATGACCGCGTCGGTTCGCTGCAGCGTCGGGGCGCCCGAAAGCTCGATGTTGTCCCAGTAATGCGCTGCCAGACCGGATCCTTCGTCGGAGTCCCGATCGGCCCGCAGGTAGGTGCCCGGTACCACCACTGTTCGCTCCTCCACCCGACCGGGCCCTGGCGCGAAGCGCACCTCAGCCGTGGAAGCTACACGCCGCCGGATTCCGTCGAGGATCGAGACCGGAGCGACCGGTACCGTGCTGTAGCCGCCCTGGCGCGCCTCAGTCGCGTCCGCTCCGATCAGCGCCACGGATGATATCGCGGGTGAGAGCGGCAGGGTCCCGGAGCGATTGTCCAGGAGCACGAGTGAGGATCGGGCGGCCTCTCGGGCCAGCGTCTTGTGCTCCGCCGAGTTGGCGTAGCGCGCCGCCTCCTGGGGTTCGACTAGCGGATTTTCGAACAGTCCGAGATCGAACTTCGCCTTCAGCACGCGAGATACGGACGCGTCAATCACTTCTTCGGAAACCAGTTCGTCCTCCACCGCCTGGAGGTAGGGGCGATGCTGGGGGTACGTGACCTGGAAGACGACGTCGAGGCCCGCCTCCCATGCGTGCTGGGCAGCGAAGGGAGTGGTCGGCTCGGTGAGGTGGAGGACCGTCGCTCCACCTGTCGCCGCGGCATCCGAGATCACGAAGCCCTCGAAACCCCATTCGTCCTTCAGCAAGTCGGTCAGAAGCCAGGGATTCTGTGTCGCCGGGCGTCCGTCAACCGAGTTGTAGGCCGTCATCACCGAGCGGGCACCCGCCTCGCGCACGGCCACCCTGAACGGTGGAAGATGATACTCCTTCAGAAACCGGGGACTGAAGTCGATCGGATAGCTGTCGCGCCCACCCTGTCCCACGTTGGCCACGAAGTGCTTCGGTGTGGTGATGATCCCGTGGGATTCGAAGGCCCCCACGAAAGCGCGGCCCATTTCGGAGGAGAGATGAGGATCCTCTCCGTACGTTTCTTCCACCCTCCCCCAGCGAACGTCATCGGCCAGGTTCACGACAGGCGACAGCACCTGCCGGACGCCCCGGGACCGGGTCTCTGCCGCGATGGCGCGGGCGACCTGACCGACCAGGGCCGTATCCCAAGTCGCCGCCAGCCCTATGGCCTGGGGAAATACGGTGGCGCCACGGCGCACGAGACCGTGCAGTGCTTCATCGAAGGGAATGATCGGGATTCCGAGCCGGGTCTCCTCGACAAAGTGGCGCTGAATGTCGTTGATGCGCGTCGCGTGGGCCGCCGCCAGACTCCCGGCCGAGGAATCGGCAAGCGGCTCGGGTGGCATGGAGACCTGAAGGCCGAACGCGCCGGCTGAGTAGTCATGGGACGGATCGTCCAGACTCCCGGGCGACATGTAGAGCTGCCAGAACTTCTCCTGCAGAGTCATGCGACCCAGCAGATCCTGCACCCGCTCCGCTACCGGGCGCTTCGCGTCCTGATACGGAAGGAGTTCCTGCGCACGGAGATCATTGGACGGCATCGCTGCCGCCGCGAGGGCGGCCGCCACGAGAATGTACCGTATGGAAGGGACACGGGGCGCATGAGCCATGTAACGGATACTAGTCTCGACTCGATGCAGCAGGAAGTCCCGGTTCATTCCTCAAGTCGTGACAGATCCATTCTCACCCGGTCTGTGTCGACGTCGACCGTCCAGATATCGAAGTTGCCGGAGCGTGTGCTGACGAAGGCGATCTTTTTCCCGTCCGGAGACCACGCGGGTCCATCGTCGTAGTCGGGATCCGACGTGATCTGCACCCTGCCGCCGCCGGCCGATGGCATGGCCCATATGTCGCAGTCGCGACGACCCTCACACCGAACCACGGCCAGCAGAGAGCCGTCCGGGGACAGGTCTGCATAGCGGAACACGCCGTCTGCATCGGTTGTCAGTTGACGGTGGTCATCCCCGTCGACCGAGATCACCCAGATGGAAGAGCTCCGGCTCTCCGCCTCCCGCATGAAGACGTAGATCTCCTCGCCGTCGGGGGACCAGCAGGTCGGGATGGGGAGATTGCCTTCCTCGCTGTAGATCCTGTCGAGGTGGCCGGTGGATAGGTCCAGCACCCACAAGTCCGCCCCTGCCTTGAAAGCGACGCGCGAACCATCCGGAGACCACTTGGGTTGTCCGCCGCGAGACACAGGAATCGACTCAGGGACGATACGAATCGGAGTCCCGCCGGTTGCCGCTACCAGCTGTATGGTGTTGCCGAAGTCGCCGTCGAAAGCGATGTAGTGCCCGTTGGGGGACCAGTGGGGATGCTCGCCCAGCTTGCTGGTGAGCCGCTGCGGCTCACCCCCGTCCGGGGAGATCAACCACAGACCGTTCCTCTCCGGAGCTTCCTCGCCTCCATAGCGCGAGAATACGATAGACGTTCCGTCCGGCGACCACTGCGGAAAGCCGTCCTGGGCCGGGTCTCGGGTGAGTTGCCTCAGACCGGTCGGCTCCTGGGCCCCCAGATCCGTAAAGCAAACCAGGCCGGCGGCCGCTAGGCAGACGGCGTAGCCAACTCGAGTCCTCATGGCTTCACCTCCCATGGGTGGAACAGCGTCCATATCTACCCTGTCAAACAGGCCCTCTCGTCACCGCCGTGCAGTCTTCCATGACCTCGTACGGCTGGGCTGAGATATCCGAAAGGGCCGGATGCGCCATCACGGCCGCCGCCAGGGGACCATCCAGATAGGCTTTCAGGGCAGCCTCATCTTGGAACAGGTAGGTGCCACCGGCCTCGCCCTCGGCCTCGTTCATCAGCCACACCTTCCAGACGAGACCGGGCAGGCTGGCGAACTCTCCCGCCAGCGAGGACGCGATCTCCTCGTACTCGGCGCGAGGAACGTTCAGTCGGAAGTTGATGTGCAGGATGCGCGCGGACATCGGGACCCTCCTCCGTCTCAGGAAGGGCACGTCAGGTGGGGGGAGCTGGCGGGCCTGACTACCAGTATCAAGCTACTCTTATGTACCGGGTCGACAAGCCACGATCGCGCGTCGCCTGCTGGCTACCCCGCCGGCGTCACCCGCAGCATGACCACGCCGTGGCCCGGCATCGGCCTGCGCAGCCTCGTCGCGATGGTACCGTCATCCACGTGCTCGAACTCTTCCCCGGTCCACAGGTCACGGACCGTGGCAGGGCCGGGAGCGAGGTCGATTTCGTACCACGAGACCGAACCCTCCATCTCGCTGTCGCGCTGGTTGAACAGGGCCACGGCCACGGACCCGTCGGCCAATGGCTTCGCCCACACCTGGGCGCCGTAGCCACGGTCCAGGACGACCCGGCCTTGCACGCCGAGCGGGTCCTGGTCGACGGCGATGACCTCTTCGTTGGTGAGAATGTCCCGGATCTCGTCGGACATGTCGCGCAGATCGTTACCAGCGATCAGCGGCGCCGCCATCATGGCCCACAGCGAGAAGTGTGAACGGTACTCCTCGACCGTCATGCCGCCGTTTCCGACCTCCAGCATGTCGGGGTCGTTCCAGTGGCCGGGCCCAGCTGCCTCGTGATGCCGGTTGTTGGCCTCGAGAATCCACAGGACGCTGGCCCAGTTGTCCCTGATGTCGGCCGTGGTCCTCCACAGCTGTCCGATGTCTCCGGCCCATTCCCACGGCAGATTGCGCCCCCACTCGCAGATGCTGAGCACCATGTCGCGGCCGGTGGCGTCGAAGGCCTCCCGGAACTTCGCGTACTGGACGGGTGCGCTGAGCGAGTCGGAGTGGCACCAGTCCACCTTCACGTAGTCCACGCCCCACTCTGCATAGGTGTTCGCATCGACCACCTCGTAGCCGAGCGATCCGGGCCGACCTTCGCAGGTCTTCGGCCCGGCGTCGGTGTACAAGCCGAACTTCAGTCCCTTGTCATGTACGTAGTCCGCCAGCGCCTTCATCCCGGCCGGAAAGCGTTCGGGATCGGGAACGATCAGGCCGTCATCGCCGCGATCGACCTGCCAGCAGTCATCGATCACCACGTACTCGTAGCCAGCGTCCTTCATGCCGCTGTCCACCATCGCGTCAGCGATTCCGCGCACCAGTTCATCGCTGACGTCGCACCCGAAACGATTCCACGTGTTGAATCCCATGGGGGGCGTCGCGGCGAGGGTGACCGCATCGCCCGCGGCCGGGACGTCCTCCCGAGCAGTCCCGACCTGGTCCGGCTCTCCAGTCGAGCACGCGCCC
>JAMJQV010000113.1 GCA_023554435.1 Gemmatimonadota bacterium
ACGATCCAGGTTCGAACGGGCAAGTTCGATCAGGCCATGCTCGATGAAACCCCGACCGAGCAACGTCCGCATCACATCATCGACTCACTGGCCGATGTCCCGTCCCTACTGGGCTGAGTCCCCCAATGGTCTCGAGGCGACGACGCCAGGCCGTGTCCGAAGTCGGGTGTCGACCATCCTGTCCGGACTGGCCTTCGTGCTCTTCTCCGGATTGGCTGTCGCGCAGGAGACGGACGGCGCGCGCGCCGTCCAATTGCCTCCGGACCCACCCGAGGCCCACCTCGGTTTTCGTCCCGGCGAAGACCGAAGGGTGGTGGACTGGCGGCAGGCAACGGCCTATCTGGAGGTGCTGGCCGGGCAGAGCGACCGGGTCCGCCTGGACACGATTGGCCGGAGCACCCTCGACCGGCCGATGCTGCTCCTGACGATCACGGATCCAGCCAACCACGCGGAGTTGGAGAAATACCGGGGCACGCAGGCGCTGCTGGCCGACCCCCGCCGAATCGACGGCCCAGGGGCACGTGCGGAGTTGATCCGGACCGGCCGACTCGTCGTCCTGATCACCTCGGCAATCCACCCCACCGAGGTGGGAAGCTCGCTCGTCCCCCTGAACCTCGCCTACCGCCTTGCCGCGGCGACCGACTCGGCCCTGGCCGAAGTCCTCAGAGAATGCGTGGTACTGATCGTGCCGTCGCTGAATCCAGATGGTGTGGACATGGTTGCCGAGTGGTACCGGGAGTCGGTCGGCATGCCCTGGGAGGGGTCACCGCCTCCCCGCCTGTACCACCATTACACGGGACACGACAACAACCGGGACTGGTACTCGTTCACCCAGGTCGAGACCCGGAACGTAGTGGAGCAGGTCTACAACGTCTGGCACCCCCAGATCGTTCACGACATCCACCAACAGGGACCCTACGGCAGTCGCTATTTCGTCCCGCCCTGGACGAACCCGATCGAGCCGAACGTAGACCCGCTCCTGACCGCGGCGACGAATTCACTCGGCACCGCGATCGCATGGCAAATGCTGCGAGAAGGCAAGCAGGGTGTCGTGGTCGGGTCGGGGTACGACGCATGGAGTCCTGCCCGGGCCTACGCCCACTATCACGGGGCCGTGCGCATCTTGAGCGAGACCGCCAGCGCACGACTCGCGACCCCGATGGAAGTACCACCGGGCGCAGTGCAGGTGGCGGACCCCGATGGCGGCGACGGGGCGGCGTGGAACGACCCGGTTCCGTGGCGCGGCGGCAGCTGGAGTCTGGGCAACATCCTCGATTACATGGAAGCCGGCGCGCTCGCTCTACTGCGAGCGGCAGCAGCGTCAAGGGAAGCGTGGCTCGAGAACTTCGTCTCGGTGGGTGAACGCGCCGTAGCCGGCTGGCCGGCGTGGCCGGCAGCATGGGTAGTCCCGGCCAATCAGGGTAACGAGTCGGGGGTGGCTGAACTCACCAGGATCCTGCGAACCGCACAGGTCGAGATCGACGTGTCCACGGGAGCGCTCACGGCCGGCGAGTCCAGCTGGCCGGCAGGCAGCCTGGTAATCGAGATGCGGCAACCCTATGCCGCGTTTGCGCAGATGCTCCTGGCCCCGCAGTCCTATCCAGGCGGCCTGGAGTATCCCGGAGGCCCCCCCAAAGCTCCGTACGATGTGACCGCACACAACTTGCCGCTGTTTCTCGGTGTACGTGCGGTGCCGACGAGCCAGATGCCAACCGGCGATATGCAGAGACTGGAAGGGCCGCCCGGATTTGGGCCGCGACACGTGGAGGGCCTGTCGGGACGACCGGGGCTGCTGGTCGGATTGTATCAACCGTGGGTGCCGGCAACGGACGAAGGATGGACCCGGTGGCTGTTCGACGGCTACGAGGTTCCCTACGCCACGGTTCACGACCAGCAGGTCCGGCAGGGCGGGCTGGCACGCCGGTTCACCAGCATCGTGCTGCCGTCCGTGGAGGCCCCCGTGTTGGACAGCGGCTGGGTGCGCGGTTCCATGCCGGTAGAGTACACCGGCGGCCTGGGGTCGGCGGGCGCGCGCGCACTTCGCGAATTCGTGGAAGAGGGCGGTACGCTGGTGGCTCTGGGTCGATCCGCCTCCTGGGTAGCCGAGAAGCTGAACCTGCCGGTAGTGGATCGACTGCGCGGCCAGCCGAAGGAAGTGTTCTTCGCGCCCGGTGCACAGGTCAGCCTGCAAGTCGATACGACGACGAGTATCGGCCGCGACATGCAGCCCCGGCAGGCGGCATGGATCGAGGGTGGCGGTGCGTTTGATCTGCCGGCCCGAAGCTCCGCCGTATCCGTGGCCACCTACGGTGCGCGACCTCGTGTCCTGAGCGGCTGGGTACACGGGGCGAGCTCCCTTGCCGGTGCCTCTGCGGTGGTCGAGGTACCCCTGGGAAGTGGGAGGGTCGTGCTGTTCGGTATCGACCCGCAGCAACGGGGACTCTCGATGGCTACTTTTCCACTGCTGTTCAACGCCCTTCGACCCGCACCCTGACGGCTCAAGGTGCGTTTTGCCACATGTCGGCACGACGCATGGAATAATGAGACTCCCGACATGATGGCACCACCAATCGCGCCTTCAAGTTAGGCGATAAACGCGCCCCGCCGTGCACTTTGGCACCACCGATGCTCAATAGGCTCCTGCCGGGAACGAGCCCGGCCCGATCCAGGTCGGAAGGAGCCGAACCATGCACTCGACATTTCGCTGGGAGTCAGGTTTCACCCTCGTGGAGATGATGATCGTCCTGACCCTCATATCCATACTCTCGTTCATCGCGACGGTGACTCTCGGGTCCAGCTCCAGCCAGGCCTACAAGACCGCGATGCTGTCTGATCTGAGAAACGTGGCAACGGCGCAGGAAGCCTACATCGAGCAGACGTTCGCAGAGACCGGGAAGGCCACGTACGCCAACAACGTCTCGAAGCTCGCAGTGAACCTGAGCAGCGGTGTCACGGTTCGGCTGCGTGCCAACGGCAACGGCTGGTCAGCCAGGGCCACGCACGAGAGGGTCCAGGGAACTCGCTGCTCGGTATACCGCGGGACCATCAAGCCGTTTCCGCCGGCCACTGAAGAAGGCAGGATCGACTGCGACTGAGGGCTCGGCGCCGGGCGTCAGGGCTCTGATGTGAAGACGGACGCGGCCCGCAGGGGGAGCCACACCTCGGCCAGGCAGCCGGGGCCGTCCGTCCGATTCCGCAGCTTCACTCTCCCCCCGTGTGCCTCGACGATCTGACGGCTCAGCGCGAGACCGATTCCCGAGCCCTTCGGCTTGGTGGTGAAGAACGGGACGAACAGGTTCGCGGTCTGCGCCAGGCCCGGACCTTCGTCTTCGATCCGCACCTCGAGGTGTCCTTCCACTTCCGCCCAGCTGATTCGAACCCCGCCACCGGTTTCGAGCGAGGCGTCCACCGCGTTGTCCAGGAGATTGATCAGCAGCTGATCGAGTTGATCTCCGTCTGCCTCGACTCTGACATCAGGAGTGTCCAGCACTTCGACCTCGATGCGGCTCTCGAGGCTGGCCACGCGCCGCACCCACTCGCGCACGCTCAGCTCCCGTTTCTGGGGATGGGGAAGCTTCGCCAGTCTCGCGTATGATGACATGAAGCGACCCAGGGCTTCCGATCGACCGGCGATCACCTGCAGTCCCTCTTTGAGATCTTCGTCATCGTCGTCGTCGGCATCCCTTCGGTCCAGGAGGGCGCTGAGGCTGGTCGCGATCGACTTGATCGGCGTCAGTGAGTTGTTGATCTCGTGACTCAGCACCCGGATGAGCCGCTGCCACGCCACGCGCTCTTCCTCTCGCAGCACCTGGCTCAGATCAGCCAGAACGACCAGCCTGTGCGGCCGACCCTCCCACCGGAAGCTCCGCCTTCGAAGCTCCCAGCGTCCTAGACCCTCCGCCACCGCGACATCCATGACTCGGGGTGTCTCACCGCCCAGGCAGTCACTGAGGCCGAGCTCCTCCGCCGTGTGACCGAGAACCTGTTCTTCGGAGCGCCCGAGAAGGTGTTCACCCGCCCGATTGATGAGCCGCAGGCGATCGTGGTCGTCGAACGAAAACAGGGCCACGTCAATGACGGTCATCACACGCGTGAGGAGATTCGACGCCTCCAGGGCATCGAGTCGCTGATTGTGGAACGAGCCGGCGAGCTGGTTGACCTCGTGCAGGATCAGGCCCAGGGCGTCATCCTTGGCCGGGGCCCGCGTGCGAAGAGAGTAGTCCCCCTCGCGCAGAGCCTCCAGCATGTTGGATACGGCGTGGAGCGGACGGACCAGCCGGTCCCGCATCGCGACCAGAATGGCTGTCCAGGTGCCAAGCACGAAGACGGTGACGGTCCACTGCGTGCGGCTGGCGTGGTCGCCGGTCCAAACCAGGATGAGTGCCGCAATCACCGCCGGCACGCCGGACAGGACCGCGAGCAGCGGGATCGCCCTCTGGTAGGTGAGGCGCTTCCTGAGTTCGCGCCTGATGCCGCGAGCAATCATGTGCGGCCTCCTCGTGGCCGGCTCAGGCGTGCAATCCGTGCCGCTTGAGGCGCCGGTACAGCGCGCTGCGGCTCAGGCCCAGGTCGTGGGCCGCACGGCTCACGTTTCCCCGATTCCGTGACAGGGCCTTCCGGATCAGGATGCGCTCCGCTTCGTCCAGGGGTACCGCCTCGAGGCGCAGGGAGCCCTCCGAGGCCTGTCGAAGGCCCAGGTGCTCGAGGTCCACGACGTGGTTCTCGGTGAGAAGGACAGCCCGCTCCACGGAATGCCTGAGCTCACGGACGTTGCCGGGCCACGGGTGGCGGAGAAGCGCATCCATGGCGGCGGCGGAGTAGGTCATGTCCGGGCGGCCGTACTTGCCTCCACTGATCCGCAGGAAGTGGGCGGCGAGGAGGGGAATGTCTTCCCGTCGCTCTCGAAGCGCAGGCAACTGAATTTCGACCGTGTTCAGGCGATAGTACAGGTCCTCACGGAACGTCCCCTCGGCGACGGATCGCTCAAGGTCAGAATTGGTCGCCGTGAGGATCCGAACATCCACCTTCCGAGCCTTGCTGGAACCCACTCGCTGGAACTCCCCCGACTCGAGGACGCGAAGGAGCTTCGCCTGCTGCGTGAGCGGGACGTTGCCGATCTCATCGAGGAACAGCGTGCCATGGCCGGCGAGTTCGAAGTAGCCAACCCGATCCGACTTGGCGTCGGTAAAGGCGCCCCGGACGTGTCCGAACATCTCGCTCTCGAACACCCCTTCGGAAATGCCTCCCGTGTTCACGGTCACCAGCGGGCGATCCGCGCGGTTCGACCGGTAGTGCAGCCACCGGGCGACGACTTCTTTCCCGGTGCCGGGCTCCCCCGTGATCAGGACGTTGGCGTCCGAGGGCCCGACGCGCTCGATCAGGCGGAGAACCGGCTGCATGCTACGCGAGTCCGCGATCATGTCGGGGACGTCGGCATCCCGCAGCATCTCGTTCTCGGCCTCCAGGAACTGAGCCCTGCGAACGGCCTGCACGAGCACGAGCTGAGAGTTGATCGTCGCCAGGAGGCGATCGTTGTCCCAGGGTTTCTCGATGTAGTCCCGCGCGCCTCGGCGCATCGCTTCCACCGCGCTCTCGATGCTGCCCCAGGCCGTCATGACGATGACCGGAAGCGTGCTGTCGAGAGCCTGGATGCGAGGTAGCAGATCCAGTCCCTCCTGCCCGGAGGTGGTGTCGCGCGTGTAGTTGAGGTCGAGCAGCAGACAGTCGAACTCGTCGAGTTCCAGGAGCTCGAGGACCTCGGATGGCGACGTCGCAGTGGCGATCTCGAACCCTTCCGCCTTCAGGAGCAGGCGGAGCGCCGCAAGGACGTCCGCCTGATCATCGGCGACCAGGATGCTTGCCTTGTGTTCACTCACGATCAGCCGGCCCCGGGCTCTGACGACCGCTCCTCGACGATGCGGCCGTCGAACAGGTGGATGGTGCGTTCGGCATAAGCGGAGTAGCGGGGGTCATGCGTCACCATCAGGATGGTGGACCCTTCGCCGTGGAGCTCCTTCAGGAGATCCATGACCGCCTCGCCGTTGGTCGAGTCGAGATT
>JAMJQV010000114.1 GCA_023554435.1 Gemmatimonadota bacterium
ACAAGCTCCAGTTCGGTTTCATGATCTTCCTGGAGATGTCCAACCAGGACTGGGCCGTCGGGGTCGACGCACTCTACATGAACCTCGGGCAGGATGGGCAGACTCCGATCCTCGGTCGCGCGTCCGAGGTGGACATGAAGCAGCTCGCAATCCAGACCAACATCCTGCGCCGGGTGGCTACGTGGGCCGAGGTCGGACTCGGGGTGCGGCTCAACTCGCTCGATGCCGGCCTGAAGGTGGCTCCGGGCGATATCGTCCTTCCCGGAATCGACGTGTCGACCAACAAGACCTGGCTCGATCCCCTGATCGCGGCGCGCTTCACGATCCCGATGGAAAGTAAGTGGCGTCTGGGTCTGCAGGGGGACATCGGTGGCTTCGGGATCGCGTCGGACTTCGCGTGGCAGGTACTGCCGTTCGTCGGGTACCGGTTCAGCCGCGTGTTCGAGCTGACTGCGAGCTACCGCGCCCTCGGAATGAAGTACGAGACGGGCGAGGGCGGCGACTACTTCCTGTACGACCTGATCACCTTCGGGCCGCAGCTCGGGATCACCCTGCGCTTCTGAGCGATTCGGCCAGCGTGTGAAGGCAGCAAGAAGCGGCTGACCTCCGAAGTAGAGGCCAGCCGCTTGCGCTTGATGGGAGCGGGATCGACTACTGCACGGTGTATCCCCGGCCCTCCAGGCACACGCTGGCCGCTTTCTTGAACTGGTCGATAGCCGCAGCGTTCTGCTCCACGGCGGCCTCCGCGCCGGCATACGATGCAGAAGCCTCGACCGACTTCTTGGCCCGGCGTCCGCGGATACCGCCCGCCACGGCGCCGATGGCCGCGCCCTTTCCAGCGTCGCCCGCGATGGCCCCGATCGCCACGCCCGCAACGGCTCCACGCGCGGCTCCGCCCACCGCCGCACCCGTCGTGGCATCAGCCGCCTGTGACTCGGCCGCTGCGGCCGCTGCATCCGTGTCCACCGATCCGGCCTGGATCGACAGTCCGGTCTGCGCCTCGGCCCAGTCCGTGCATGCCGCCTCGTCCGCCTGCTGCTGCTCGGGAGTATTCCCCTGCGCCGGGTAGATCACGAGCCCGATTCCGGACAGCGACACCGTGGAACTGCCTCCCTGGGTCGCCACCTGGGCACCGGCCTGTGAGGCCACACCCAGCAGGAGCAGTACAGTGATCAGGTACTTGTTCATCTGTGTCTCCTTCAGCCTGCTGTAATCGGGGTGATCGTCACGGGGCGATGGACTGGTGCGCGTGGCGAATCTTCCACTCGCCGCTCTCTCGCACGAGCACCAGCGTATGTCCCATTCCCACCGGGTCCGACGTCCAGCCCGCCTTGTCGGTGTACGTACCTTCGGACACGGCGATCACGATGGCGACGTCGGGTGAGAGAACGCGGACCTGGCTTGCCAGTACGGTCTGGTCCTGCCCCTCGAGGCCGCTGTACGTCTCGCGGAACGTCTCCCTTATGTAATCGACCCCACCGAGCATCACGTCACCCGTGATGAGCGTCAGTTCGCCCTCTCCCTCGGCGGCGGCGAGCACCCGATCCGCATCGACGTTCCGGGCGCCTTCCATGGCCTCCGACAGGACAGCCTCGATGGCAGCTATGGTTTCAGGATCGTCGGGATCGAACTCCACGGGCTGCTGGCAGGCGGCCAGGGACAACACCCCGGCCAATGTCGCGACGATCAGGAGTCGCATGGGTATTCTCCTTCAACGGGATTCCGGCACGACGGTGGCGGGGACCCCGCCGCCTCGCTCTACGGGAGGACAGGGTACAAGGGGAAGGTGCGGCCTGCAAATACCTTCCTTCCCTCGGACCTGGGCTGGCTCGACTCAACCCCGATCGGGGTCAGGCGCCACTCCGAACTGCCGGGCGAGGACGCGCTCGAGGCGCCCTCGAAGTTCACGCATCTGCCTTGCCGCCAGCCGCTGCCCCACGTATCCGGCGAGGTGGATCAAGGCGATGACCAGCAACCCGACCGGAACGCCCCAGTACCCCCAGGCCGCCTCGTTCGAAACCTGCTGCACGTATCCGAGCGTGGCCCCGAACACGACCAGGAAGACCATCACGAAGTACACGAACATGAAGCCGGTCCACACGTCGGGTCTGGGGGAGAACCGGCAGCGCAGAGTGGATCCTCCAGGCGCGTCTTCGATGCGGACCGTGAGCCGGGGCGACCACACCTTCCTTTCCGACCGATCGACCGTCAGGTCGGCGTGGCGACCGGTCGCCATGGAACTGCCCCCCAGTTCCGGTGCATCGAGCCCCTCGCGCAAGCGGACAGCAGCATCGTCAGCCAGGACAGGGAGCTTGATGCTGAACTTCGGCCGCAACCGAGCGGCGTCGACAATGGACTCCTGCGATTCAAGCATGTCCATATATGGACAGGGGTAAGAGAACTCTGCAAGGCACGACACCTGAGATGTTCCACCGCCGACAGCTTCCCGGTATGTTGCGGCCGCACCGACGCGACTGAATCCAACCGTGGAACATACCGATGAGCAACGAAGAGGATTCCGCAACAAGACCTGCCAGGAAGCGCCCCTCGTTGTCGGCAATGGTGCTTATCGCGCTCGGCCTGGGCATCATCGTCGGCCTGTTCTTTGGCGAAGGCGTCGCGTTCCTCGCTCCGATCGGCAATGCCTACATAGCCCTGCTCCAGATGACGGTGCTGCCGTACATCGTGTTGTCCATCGTGTACGGTCTCGGCCGGCTCAGGCCTGCGAGCGCCCGGCGGCTGGCGGGTGTGGGGGCCGTCACGATCCTGATCGTATGGGCGATCGGGATGTCGGCTTCGCTTCTCATGCCCCTGAGTTATCCCGAATGGGAGTCGGCCAGCTTCTTCAGCCGGGCGATGGTGGAGCCGCCGCAGAAACTCGACCTTCTGGAGCTGTACATCCCGCGTAACATCTTCGCCTCTCTCAGCCAGGCAGCGATCCCGGCCGTGGTCGTGTTCTGTCTTCTCCTGGGTGTGGCGTTAATGAGGGTGGAGAAGAAGGACACCCTCATCGAAGCCCTCGAGAGCCTGTCCGAAGCTGTGATGCATCTCACCGGCATGGTCGTGAAGACCGCCCCGCTGGGCATCTTCGCGCTGGCTGCCGCCGCTGCGGGCACCATCCGGCTCGAGGAGTTCGACGCGATTCAGGTCTACGTGTGGGGATACCTCGCCATGGCGGCGGTGCTCAGCTTCGGGATCCTTCCGATGCTGATCAGCATGGTGACCGGCATCGGCTTCAAGCGCGTGTTCACGGTGACCCGGGACGCACTGGTCACCGGATTCGCGACGGGAAGTCTACTGGTCATCCTGCCCTTGCTCTCCGAGGCCTGCATGGAGCTGCTCGCAGAGAGGGGGGTCGATTCGCAGGACGAGGTCGCGATGGTCGATGTCGTCGTGCCGACGTCTTTCAACCTCCCGTCGGTCGGCATGCTTCTGACCATGAGCTTCGTGCACTTCGGCGCCTGGATGTTCGACTCACCCCTTGCGCTGGGCCAGTACCCGGTCTTCGCGGGACTCGCCGTCGTCACGGCTTTCGGCGGCTGGACGATCGCGATCCCGGCGCTGCTCGACGCATTCCGGCTCCCCGCCGAGATCTTCGACCTGTACCCGCTCGTGGACGTCATCACCGGCCGGTTCTCGGTCGTTGCGGCCGCTCTGCAGCTCGTCGCCGTCACCCTGATCGTCGTGGGCGCGCTGGGCGGCCTGTCGAAGCTCAGATGGCCCCATCTTCTCCGCTTCGGGGCGGTGTCCGTGGTGTTGATGCTGGGCACGGTGATCGGGCTGAGGGCCGTTCTGGATCGCACGACCGGCCAGGAGTACGTCGGGTACCTCTCTCTCGTGGAGCGTACGCCCCTGCTGGAGGAGGTGGCGGCTCGAGAGGCCGAAAGCGTCCCGCCCGCGCTCAGCCCGGAGCAGAGCAGCTTCGACCGGCTGGACCTGATCCGATCCCGCGGCTGGCTCCGCGTCGGCTACGTGGAGAACCGCCTCCCGTTCGCGTTCCGCAATGAAGCCGGTGTCGTCGTGGGGCTCGATGCAGAGCTGGCGCGGGGAATGGCCACGGACCTGGAGGTCGGTGTCGAGTTCGTGCGGTTGTCCGCAGAGAACTTGGTCGCAGCCCTCGATCAGGGGAGCGTGGACATCGTGATGTCAGGCCTGGTGATGGAGCCGAGTCGCGCAAGGAAAGTGCGGTTCTCCAACCCTTACATGGAAATCACCGCCGCGTTCCTCGTGCCCGACCACCTGCGCCACGAGTTCTCGAGCCGGGAGACGCTGCTGGCACGGAAACAGGTCCGGATCGGTGTCTACCCGTCCGTTCGCTACGAACGGGATCTTGCCAGTCACCGCCTTCCGCACGCCGAGCTGGTCCCGGTAGCCAGCGCGCGTCCGTTCGTCCGTGGCGAAGTCGAAGTCGACGCCGTACTGCTGAGCGCCGAGGAGGCGGCCGCGTGGACGCTGGCGTATCCGGCCTACGCCGTCGCCGTGCCATTTCCGGACTGGAAGGCGCCCGTTGCCGTCGTAATGGCCACTGAACCGTCCGATCTGAACGGTTTCGTGGATGCCTGGGTCGAGCTCGCAAAGCGTGACGGGACCGTGGAGCGTTACTTCTCGTACTGGGTCATGGGCGAGGAGCCGCCAGGCCGGCATGTGCCGCGGTGGTCGATCATCCGCGACGTGCTGGGCTGGACGGGCGGAGGGGATGATTCTGCCGGCCATCCGGATTCCGGGCCCGACGGGACCGATCCGGAAGCTCCGAGCGCGGAGTAGAGAGCTGACGCTGGCGCGGGGAAGGTAGCCGCGCCGGCGCATGTCTGAGGGCTCGAGTCTCACCGCTGATGCGGCGCGTCCGGCCGGTGCAGCTGCGCGGGAAGCAGCGTGACCGCGATCTCCTGCCCGTCGGTGAGTCCCAGGCGGTGCTCCAGGTCCGTGGGCGCGACCAGCTCCCATCGGTCACGAGGTTGGGATGCGTCGAGTTCGCCGTCGCGATCGCGCATGCCGCAGGCGGCATAAGCCAACGCCTTCTTCTCGACGATCACCGGTACCACACCGATCCGATCCCATACTTCGTCGTCGCCGCCCATGCGGGTCGCGAGATACTCGGGCAGGTGGAAGACCAGCGGCTCGGGGAGCGCCACGGGAGATTCAGCGAACGCCGCGATGGATCCAGGGAGCAGCCCAACGCGCCAGGTCTTCCAGATGTCGGGGCCGTAGAGAGTGGCGATCCACCACGCCTGTGCGCTCGGATTGAGCAGGTCTACTCGCATCCGCGTCCGCACCGCACCCCGGATCTGACCCAGGGTGTCGATGCCCAAGGCCTCTCGCTCCCAATCGTACATGCTGGATTCTCGCTTCCCTGACGGATCACTCACGGACAGCGTATTCTACACCTCAGCTAGTCGTGTCGACACACACCACCCTCTGAGGTGACCCATGAGCTGGGCGGATTCTTTCGAACGCTGGTTTCCGATCTTCGATTATCCACTGTTCCGACTCGGGAACACGACGGTAACGGTGGCCACGCTCGTGACGGTCTTCCTTATCGTCGTGGCGACCCTCATCGTCTCGCGCCTTGTCGGTAAGTGGCTCGATCGGGTGGCAAAGCGCCGCAGCCTGGAGGCCGCAGGGTCCGTGGCGGTCACGGCCCGGCTCGTTCACTACTCGATTCTGTTTGTCGGTTTCGGTGTGGCGCTTCATACGGCGGGTGTCGACCTGACAGCACTCTTCGCGGCCAGCGCCATCTTTGGCGTGATCATTGGGTTCGCCATGCAGAACATCGCCTCGAATTTCGTGTCCGGGGTGATCCTGCTGTTCGAGCGGACCATAAAGCCCGGCGACATCGTGGAGGTCGAAGGTCGGATCGTGACCATCAAGGATCTGGGCATACGGTCAACGATCGCGAGAACGCTGAACGAGGAAGACCTGATCATCCCCAATTCCCTCCTCGTACAGTCGACCGTGAAGAATTACACGCTTCGTGACACGCTGTACCGGATCGACGCCCCGGTCGGAGTGGTGTACGGGTCGGACATGGCCGCAGTCCGCGCCACCCTGGAGAAGGCGATCCAGGCGATCGAATGGCGCTCGCAGAAGATGGAACCCGCCGTATTCATGAAGGAATTCGGCGATTCCTCGGTCAACTTCACCGTCGCCGTATGGATCGAGAATCCGTGGCAGCTGAGGAAGTTCCGCTCGATGCTGAACGAAACGATCTGGTGGGCGCTCAAGGAAGCGGGGGTCACGATCGCGTTCCCGCAGCTCGACGTGCACTTCGATCCGGAGATCGAGCGGTCGATGACGGCACTGGCGCAGGCATAGGACTCAGGGGGTCCGATGAGCAAGCTGAACTGGAACCAGATGGTGGGCGGGCGCGGAGGACTCCGGTATCATCGCAGGCGGCCCCCACCGGGGGCCATGCCGGGCACACTGGTTGTCGACGCGGAAGCGCCGCCTCCCCGCCTGACGGTGCTCGCGTACGGGCCGGAGGACTTCGTCGAGGAGGAAGTGGGCGACCTCGCGCGACTCGACGAGTTGTGCAGGGAGTGGCCCGTCGTGTGGCTCAACGTGGACAGTTTGGGTGACGAGTCCGTCCTGCGATCAATCGAGGCGCGCCTCTCGCTGCACCGGCTGGTCCTCGAGGACGTGACGAATCTCGGTCAGCGATCAAAAGTCGAGCTGTACGGAGACGTCTTGTTCATCGTTCTGAGGACGCCGGAAGCGGAGAGGGGCCAGACGGAACAGGTGAGCCTGCTCCTTCAGCAGGGCCTGATGGTTACGTTGCAGGAACATTCGGGTGACTGCTTCGAAGCGGTGCGCGACCGCATACGGCACAGCAAGGGCAAGATTCGCTTTCGCAGCACCGACTACCTGGCCTACGCTCTCCTGGACGCCACGGTCGATCAGTTCTTTCCGGTCCTGGACGGGGCGGGCCTGGCCCTCGATTCACTGGAAGACCAGGTCTTCGAGGATCCGACGCCGGAGACCCTGGCGGAGATCCACGCGTTGAAACGAAGCCTGGTAGCCCTTC
>JAMJQV010000115.1 GCA_023554435.1 Gemmatimonadota bacterium
GTCCGGTCGAGCAGTGAAACGACCCGCGCGGCGATTCCGGGTGTGCAGTAGCCGCACTGGAGTCCTCCCTCGCGAACGAATGCCTCCGCCAGGACGCGTCTCTGGCCTTCGGGCACTCCCTCGAGGGTGGTGACCGACGCGTTCTCGACTGAATCGGGCTTCCGCAGGCAGCTGAGAACGGCGCGGCCATCCACCATCACGGCGCAGCAGCCGCACGCTCCCTGCGGGGCGCAGCCGTCCTTGGGGGACGTCACTCCGCAGCCATCGCGCAGCACGTCGAGCAGGTTCATTCCCTCCTCGTACTCGACCCTTCGCGACTCGCCGTTCAGTTCGAAGGACAGCTCAGGCATGGCTTCCGCCGGCTCAGGTGACGTTGGGGCACTCGTCCCGCAGGCCCCAGTAGAGGACGCGGGCCAGGACCTCGGCCCTGTATCTTGCGGTGGACCGGATATCGTCTATGGGTGACACGTCTGCGGCCAGGACTGGAGCCAGGTCAGACGGACCGGAGACCGGGCGCTCCTCCGCCAGAAGGGACTCTACGCCCGGGCAACGGCAGACCGTCGGAGCCACGCTGTTCGCAACGACCCGCCACTCTGCCGCTCGCCGGGTCACCGCGACACCGACCTTGGTGATGGCCTGGGCCGACCGGGAACCCACCTTCTCGAACCACTCGAAGTCATACGTCCGGAGCGGGATGTGGATCCCGGTCAAGAGCTCGTCCGGGCCGAGGCGCATCTGTTTGTAGCCCAGGTAGAACTCGGACAGGGGGACGAGGCTGGACCCTACCCGCGACCGGAGTTCGAGGACCGCGTCGTACGCCATGAGCACCGGCACACCGTCCGCCGCGGGCGAGGCGTTCACCACGTTGCCGCCCCACGTGCCCCGCGCCTGGATCTGAACCGCGCCGACCAGGCGTGCCGCCCGGACCAGGAGCGGAAGCGCCTCGGCAATCCCGGGGTTCCGTATCACGTCCCAATAGGTGGTGCCTGCCCCGAGCACCAGCGCATCGTCCTTCCAGGCAAGCGTCCGAATCTCAGCGACGCCGGACAGGTCCAGCCAGTCGCCGGGTTCCGCGGCCATGCGCTGCGGCCAGTGCACCCCCAGGTCCGTGCCACCGGCGATCGGCGTGGCTTCAGGATGACGGGCGCGCACGTCCAGGGCTTCGTCAAGGTCGGCCGGGAGGTAGACGGTCACGCGGCCCCTCCCGGCTCCTCGTTACCTGACTGCGCAGACTCGAGCCATGCCCCCAGACCTTCGATGATTCCGTCGTAGCCCGTGCACCGGCACAGGTTGCCGGCCATCAGTTCTCTCAGGCCGTGCGTCTCCACCAGGTCGCGGTTGCGGCGCACCCACCAGGCCGTCATGACGACTCCCGGGGTGCAGGCCCCGCATTGCGTGGCTCCGCTTTCGAGAAGCGACCCCAGCTCTCCTTCGGGGACCGCTTCGACGGTTTCCACCGTTCGATCTCTGGCCTGCCAGGCCGGGATGAGACAGGAGTTCACGGGCACGCCATCCAGCAGGACGGTGCAGGCTCCGCACTCGCCCTCGCCGCATCCCTCTTTCGTGCCCGTCAGTCCGCGTCCGTATCGAAGGAAGTCCAGAAGCCGATCTTCCTGGGCGATGCGGGCCAGTATGGACTGGCCGTTGAGCGTAAGCTTGATCTCGATCCCGGGGGCACTCATGGCGCGCCTCCCTCGGACTCGGGGGGGTGTAGAGCCAGGTCCATCAGGCGCTCGGGTGTCAGCGGAACGAACGTCGGATCCACGCCGAGGGCGGCGGCGACCGCGTTGGCTACGGCCGGCCCCACGCCGTCGAACGGCAATTCACCGATCCCCTTGGCTCCGCCCGCACCGTGCGGATAGGGGGCCTCGAGGAAATCGACGCGAATCGGCGGTACGTCGGCGGTCGTCGGGATGATGTAGTTGGTGAGCTGGGCGTTCTCCATCGCGCCGTCCGCCCACTTGCATTCCTCCAGCAGCGCCCAGCCGAGCGCCTGCACCACGCCGCCCTGGATCTGGCCCCGAGCGAGGGTCTCGTGAAGTACCCGGCCGATCTCCTGCACGGCCACGAAGTCGCGCACCCGAACCATGAAAGTGCGCAGGTCGACCTCGATGTCGGCCACGTATGCGCCCCACGCGAAAGCCCCGTAAGCGTCACCCCGGTACGTTTCGTCGTCCCACTCGATGTGCTCGGGTTGTCGGTACTTCGCCCTTCCGATGAGTTCCTGACCGGGGTGCGCTTCGTGCCAATCCTCGACCGCCTGGAGCAGAACTCTTCCATCGGCGTCAGGTCCCAGTCCGACCGTGCTTCGGAGGTCGTCGCACGCCACTTCCAGCAGACCCCCCACGACCATGACGGTTCGGGATGCCACCGTGGGCCCACTGTTCGGCACCCTCGCCGTATCGGCCGGAGCGATCACCACGGACTCGGCGGGGACTCCAAGCCGGTCGCAGACGAGCTGGGTGAATACCGTCAGCGTGCCCTGACCCATCTCCACGTTCGCCGTGCGCGCCTCGATCCGACCGTCAGGGAGACCGGCCACGTGGACCTCGGAGTCGAGGAACACCTCTCCCGCTCCGGTGAATCCCGCTCCGTGGAAGAACGTCGCCAGGCCGATGCCTCGCCGCCGGTTCGGATCGATTCCATTGAACCCGCCGTGTTCCAAAGTGCGCTGTCGGAAGTCGGACATCTCCAGCGCCCGTTCCATGACTTCGATCCGGTCCGCGCCGTCCCGTATGACCTGGCCGGTGGCCGTCGCATCTCCGTCACCGATCAGGTTGAGCCGCCGGATCTCGACCGGATCGATCCCGAGCTCCGACGCGATGCGGTCCATGTGCCGTTCGCAGGCGAACTGGCTCTGCGGCGCCCCGAAGCCCCGGAACGCGCCGAACGGAGGCGAGTTGGTGAGCACGGCCCGCCCTTCGATCCGCACGTGATCGCACACGTACGGGCCCGCTGCGTGGATGATCGACCGGCTCAGCACCACCGGCGACAGCGTCACATAAGCGCCCCCGTCCAGCAGTACCTCGATATCCTGCGCGAGCAGTCGGCCGTCGTGGTCCACCCCCGTGCGGTGCCTGACTCGGGATGGGTGCCGTTTGGTGGACACCTCCATGTCTTCGGACCGGTCGTAGATCAACTTGACCGGCCGGCGCGCCTTCATGGCAAGCAGAGCCGCGTGGAGGGCGATGCCCGACGGGAACTCCTCTTTTCCGCCGAAGCCGCCTCCCGTCGCGGCCTGGATGATGCGCACGGACTCGGAAGGCCGTCCCAGCGCATGCTCGAAAGCATCCACGATGTAATAGGGGCACTGCATCGAGCCCGCGACGGTGATGACGCCCTCGTCGTCCCAGGCGAGCATCCCCTGGGTCTCCAGGTACACGTGCTCCTGCGCGCCGGTCTCGTACACGCCTTCGATCACGCACGGAGCGTCCGCGAGTGCCCGCTCGACTTCTCCCTTCTCGATACGGAGATGCTTCAGCACGTTGTCGTCACCGTACTGGATCTGCTCCGGCAGGGGGGCGACCCTGAAGTCCAGCGCGGGCGGCTCGAGTTCGACGTCGATTTCCACCGCCGCGACGGCGCGACGCAGGGCTTCTCTCGAGGGGTGGGCGAGCAGCAGAACCGGCTCGTGTCGGTGGCGGACCCGATCCACCGCCAGGACAGGCTGGTCTTCCTCGATCAGGAAGACCGAGTTCGCTCCCGGGATGTCGCGATGGTCGACGATCGTGAACTCCGACCAGTCCACGGACCTGCCGAACTCGATGCCGCGAATCCGGCCCCGCGAGACGGGACTCCGGACGGTTGCGCCCCACAGGCAGCCTTCAACCACGAGGTCGTCGACGTACAACTCACGTCCGGTGAGTTTGGAGAGGCCCTCGACGCGCTTCACGTCAGCCTTCCTGCCCGGGTTCGATGTCCACGGCGCCGCCGCGATCGGACAGGTTAAGTGTGTGTCCTGACAGGCCGATGGGCAATAAGGAAACGCTGCCGGCCCGGTCGCTGGTTCCTCGCCCGTCGGCCACCTAGCTTGCAGGCGGACGATACGACTCCACACATCCGGGGAGATGCGGGATGAGTGGTTGGACGAAAGAAGACTTCCTGCGGGAAGCCAT
>JAMJQV010000116.1 GCA_023554435.1 Gemmatimonadota bacterium
TTCGGGTTCGATCACGCACCGGAGGATCACCGCGGGCAGTTCAACCTGTTCGCGCCGCGGAGCTCGGATTCGGAGGCGAGCGACGAGTCGGACTCGGGCGGCGGAGCTGTCGCCGAAGTGCCCCTGGTAATCTACCGGAAGCCCAGCCCGATCCAGGAGAGTCTCGCGCCGGCGCCCGTCGAGCTGTGGTGGATGGAAGAGCTGGTCGCTCGTCCCGCGCCCCCCATAACAAGGCCGATCGAAGGACCACGGCTCAGCTTCTCGACGTCGGCCACCGAGCTACGGATGAGGCGGTTGGATCCAGAAGCCTGGAAGCTGCGCTACGGGCAGGGCGTGGTGCCTGGACCGGAGTTCGCCCGGCAGGCGACCGCCGGCTCCCGACTCCCAGCCACGGTTCGCGGGACCCTGATTCACACGGTGCTGGAGCGCCTGGAGGCCGAGTCGGAGCTCGCTCGGATTCTGGGTGAGGCGATCGCCGGCCTGGACGCCCCGGAGTCCGAGACCCTGCTGGAGCCGGGATCCGCGTACCGCGAGGCCCTGCGGAAAGAGATCGAGGCGGTGGTGCGCAGCGAGGAATGGGCTCACTACGTGGAGGGAGAGCACTGGCGCGAGCTACCGTTCCTTCACCTGCTCGGACCCAGGGAATGGCGTCTCGGCGCGTACGACCTCTTCCAGCCGGGCCGCGAGGAGGACGCGGAGCGGGTCCCGCGCGTCGTCGACTTCAAAACGCACGAGATAGGAGCGGAAGAGGTGCCGGATACCGCGGCGACGTACGCGATCCAGGCGGCCGTGTACCGAGAGGCCGCCGCGACGATCCTGGACCGCCCCGTTCAGGTGAGCCTGCACTTCACTCACCCGAACGTGGCGATCGACGTCTGACCGGCTTCAGTCGCCGGCCGCTCCTCCGGCTTCCACGTAGGGAACGAATCGTTCGTCGATAAAGTGGTGCCAGACGTCTTCAACCGTTTCGGCCCACCCGTCCTGAATCTCTCCCGCGGCGTGCACCGTGACCTTGAGGTTGGTGGACGTCCCCTCGAGTCCGACCTCCGCCAGTTCGTAGGTGGCCACCATGTGCACGGCGTGTCCGGCGAGCCCGAGGGGACCCTCGAAGCGCAGCAGCGCCCCCCGCTCCGCCGCCGTGACCACGGCATGGCGGATTCCATCCCCGGACTCGTTGAACATCTCGTAGAACCCGCCACCCGGCCGCGGCTCTATGTACAGCCGGTACGGGTTGCCGGAGAACGAGTGATCCCACCAGTCGCTGATGTCTCCGGTGAGCGCGTCGAATGTGGCGTGCGGGGATCCTGGGACGGTGCGCTCGAACGCGAAGGCGAAGCCTCCGGTCTCGATTGTCTCGGCCGATAGATCCGCCGTCGCGGCGGCGTGGCCGGGTACGAGGCCGAGCATGCCCGCCAGAAAAATGCCGCCGGTAGCGCCCAGGACAAGGTCCCTGAGCCGCGCGGGAATACGCATGTCGTCTCTCCATGAGAATGGTGAAAGCTTTCGACGAATATAAGGGATTCGAAGTGCGGGTGAGGGGAACTCCAAACGCAGAACGCCCGCCGACCAGGGGCCGACGGGCGTGCGCTTCGCTGGACGGGCCGTTTCGGGGCGGCCGTCCTGCGTCAGAAGATCTCGACTCTAGAGGGTCCAGCCGATTCCGGCCATGATCTGCCAGACGTTGCTCTTCACCGAGTCGTCATCCTCGGGAACGTCGGCGAGGTTCGTGAGCCCGAGCTGGTACCGGCCGTCCACGATGAGGGTGACCGGTCCGAGGAAAAAGTCCAGGTTGGCCCCGAACACGGCGCCCCACTCTGTCGTTTCACGATTCGAGAAGTCGCCTCCAGCGTCGCAGTCTTCGGAGGCTCCGCTGAAGCTGAACGTGCAGCTCGTCTCAAACGACAGGACCGGACCGGCATAGATCGCGGGCCGAAGCATCGCGAGCTTGAACTGCGCCTTCAACAACAGGGGGATCTCGAAGTAGTTGAGACCGAGTTCGGCCGACTGACCGCCCTCCTCGGCCTTGAACCCCTTCTGGGAGTACAGCAGTTCGGGCTGCAGGGCTAGCAGGCTGCCGAGACCGAACGTGGCGAAGGCGCCGCCGACGAACCCGGTCTTCGAATCGGCGAGCTCCGAGATGTCCGTGACGTTGGTGTCCACGTTGGCGACGTTGATTCCGCCCTTCACGCCAATCGTCGTCTGGGCCTGCAGCGGAACGGCGATAAGGAGCGCCAGGGGCAGGGCCATACGTAAGAAGGTCTTCATTTTGCAATGCCTCGCTGTGTTCCCGACGTTCCCGCGATAACGACCTGAAACGTCGTGATGAAGTAGATAAGTGTCGTCCTTGCAATACGTTGAACTGAGCACGGCGCCTCCAGGAAGCGCTGGAAAGTGCCCACGACGGCCCGAAACGCTGCAACTCCGGTGCCGTGAGCTGTTTGCGCTCCCGGCCGGAGGCGCGGTACCGTGGCCCCGACCTGGCGCGCGGATGTCCGGATGACAACGGAGGATGCATGAGACGAGGGTGGTGGCCGGTGCTGGCGACGGTGTTCGGAGTGCTGGCGTGTGGGGGCGAGCCGGCCGACGTTCCGGCAAGCAGCGATTCGGCTTCGGATCCCCTGTCGCGCGCCCGCGGCGTCCTGGCCCGTACGCCGGTCTTCGATGGCCACAACGACCTTCCGTGGGAGATCCGGAGGTCCGACTCGGCGCCGATGGACGTGGAGGCGTATGACCTGGACGCGCCGGTTCCCGGCCACACGAACCTGGAGCTTCTACGGGCGGGTGGAGTCGGGGCGCAGTTCTGGTCCGTGTACATCCCGGGTGAGTACGCAGACAGTGGATTCGCGCGCCTTCAGCTGGAGCAGATCGACATCGCGCGCCGCATGATCGATCGGTATTCGGAACTGGTGCTGGCAGGCACGGCGGACGACGTCGAAGCAGCCATGAGCGAGGGGCGCATCGCGTCGATGCTGGGCGTCGAAGGTGGACACGCCATCGAGAATTCCCTGGGAGCCCTGCGTGCCTACTACGATCTCGGCGCACGCTACATGACGCTGACACACAACGTGACGCTCGACTGGGTGGACGCCGCGCAGGATACCGCTCGCCACGACGGTCTCAGCGGGTTCGGTGAAGAGGTCGTCCGCGAGATGAACCGCCTCGGAATGCTGGTGGACCTCTCCCACGTCTCGCCTGCCACCATGAGCGATGCGCTGACCGTGTCGGAAGCACCCGTGATGTTCTCCCACTCGTCGGCGCGGGCCCTCACCGACGTGCCGCGAAACGTCCCGGATTCGATCCTGGCACGCCTGCCCGCGAACGGCGGTGTGGTGATGGTGACCTTCGTGCAGCCGTTCGTGAACCAGGACGCGGCGGACTACGACGAGCGGATAGAGGCCATGGTCGAGGTGATGCGGGCCGAGGGGACTCCGGACGACGAAATCCGGGCTGAGGTCGGGCGCATCCGCAGGGAGAGTCCCCGTCCCTCGGCAAGCCTCGATGATATCGCGGATCACATCGAGCACGTGCGCGACGTGGCGGGGATCGACCACGTGGGGATCGGATCAGACTACGACGGCATGAACGCTCCGCCGGTCATGCCGGACGTCTCGAGCTATCCGGTCCTGTTCGCGCACCTGATCGAGCGAGGTTGGACGGACGAGGATCTGGGCAAGCTGGCGAGCGGGAACATCCTGCGCGCGCTGCGGGAGGCCGAGGGGGTAGCTGCCCGGCTGCAGGCCGAGCGGCCGCCGTCCATCGCCGTGATCTCCGACTTCGACTAGAGGATCAGTCGGGGCGACGAGGCTTGAAGGGAAGGGTGCGAACCTCGCAGCCCTCGACGACCAGGGCGGTGGATTCGGGGATCTTCTCCCAGTACTCCACGACGTCATTCATGGGCTCGGATACGACGACCATGGCGTCGTCGGAGTAGCGCTCGAACATCGGGTTCAGCATCCGTAGCGCGCTGATACTGCGACTGTGATACAACGTCCGCGAGCTGTGATTCGATGAATAGCGGACCGCGTACAGGTTGTGCCCGTTGGTCAGCCCAACGGTCATTTGCATCGGGTGTTCGATGCCCGCGTCCCAACCCTTCTGCTCGACGAAACCCACCATGCGCTCGAGTCCGGCGATCGGATCGTCTTCCAGTCCGAATGTGAGACCGAGGTGGAACATCACCTCCGAGTCGGTGCTTCCCTCGATCCGATTGTATAGGTCCGGGTGAACGGCGAAGTCCAGGTCCCTGCGGATACGATTGAAGTCCCGGATGCGCCCGTTGTGCAGGAACAACCAGCGCCCGTTCCCGAACGGATGACAGTTGGTCTGCTGAACCGGAGTACCGCCCGTCGCCGCGCGCACGTGGGCCAGGAACATGTGCGAGCGGATCTGCTCGGCGAGGTGGCGGAGATTGGTGTCGTTCCACGCCGGCTGAATGTCCTTGTAGACGCCCGGTGTGTCTCGCGAGCCGTACCAGCCGATGCCGAATCCGTCCCCGTTTGTGGGGGTCTCGGCGCTGCGGGAGGACAGACTCTGGTCGATAATCGAATGCTCGGGCTTGAAGACCAACTCTTCAAGGTAGAGCGGTGCACCGGAGTAGGCGAGCCAACGGCACATGGTCAGTCTCCAGTTGTTCGTGAGACCGCTGGGGTACGCTGCTGACTGTCGGCCGTGAGGCTGCGGCGCGCAAGCGTTGCGCCACTTCTGGCCGGGTCGGGGTAGCGGGACTACTCTTCGATCCATGGCCACGCCGCTCACCGTTTTGCTCTACGCCTCGATCGCCGCCCTCTCGGCGATCCCGGGAGGCCTCGTTCGCTGGCCTGCCGAGCCGGGCCGCGATCGGTGGCTCGGCTGGGCGCACGCCCTCGCCGCGGGGGGCATGCTGGGGGCGGCTTTCGTGCTCACGGGCGTGAGCGACGCTGCGGCAGGAGCCGGTGCGATTGGTGCGGCACTGGGGGTCGCTTTCATCGTCGCGACCCACACTATGACTCGACTCGATACGCTCGATCTCAGCCGGCCGGATCGCAACGACCCGAGCGCCGCACCCCGGCTCGTGGCGCTCCACGCCCTGCACGCCTGCACCGAGGGGGTGGCGATCGGCGTTGCCATGGCGGTGGATCTCTCTCTCGGCGTGTTCATGGCCGTCGCCATCGCGGTCCACAACGTTCCCGAAGCGGCGCTGCTGAGCAGTGCCACGCGCAGGCAGGGAGCGGGCCGGGCAGGCACCGTGGGCCTGGTCGTGCTGTCGAACATCGGTCAACCCGCGCTTGCCGTGGCGACGTGGTTCGTCGTGGCTACGATGCCAGCCACCCTGCCGTGGGTGTTGGGCTTCGCGGTCGGCGCCCTGCTCAACCTGGTGATGACCGAGTTGCTCCCCGCCTCGTACCGGGAGGCCGGATCGACCAGCATCGCGCTGGTGGCCAGCGTAGCCCTCGCGCTCGTCGTGCTTCTGGGAGGGATCCTGCCGTGAGGGACGTGACCCT
>JAMJQV010000117.1 GCA_023554435.1 Gemmatimonadota bacterium
CCCCGTTGAGCCCCCGACAAACATCCCTTCTTCACGCGTAATGCGACGCGCCATGTGGAACGAAGTGTGATCGTCCACCGTCCGGAATTCGTCGATCCACTCGAAGTGAAGCGTACCGGGGAGCTTGTCGTTCCCGATGCCCTCGACCTTGTACGGGGCCCCTTCCCCAACCTCGCCCGTATCGGAATAGCCGGCGAAGACGGACCCCTCGGGGTCGCCCCCGATCACTCGAACGGATGGGTTCTTCTCCTTCAGGAAGCGCGCGGTACCGCTGATGGTCCCGCCGGTGCCCGGAGAGGCGACGAAGTGGGTCACGCGGCCGTCGGTCTGCTCCCAGATCTCGGGTCCCGTGGTCCGGTAGTGCGCCTCCGGGTTGATCGGATTGTAGAACTGGTCGGCCAGATAGGCGTTCGGAGTCTCGTCCGCGATGCGCCGCGCGACCGTCGCGTAGTACTCGGGATGATCCGGCTCCACGGTCGGCGTGACGATGACCTCGGCGCCGAACGCGCGCAGCAGCCGCACCTTCTCCTCGCTCATCTTGTCGGGAATGGTGAACACGCACCGATAGCCCTTCACGGCCGCCGCCACGGCCAATCCGATTCCCGTGTTGCCCGAGGTCCCTTCGACGATCGTGCCGCCGGGCCGCAGCAGGCCATCCCTCTCGGCCGCCTCGATCAGGGCCACGCCGATCCGGTCTTTCACCGAACCGCCCGGGTTGAACGACTCCGCCTTCACGTACACCGGCGTGCGCGCTCCGTCCGTCACCCGATTCAGACGGATCAGCGGGGTCCATCCGATGGTCTGCAGTACGTCGTCGTAGGGCTTCGGATGCGGCCTATGGCTCATCGGGACGCTCCTCCGGTCTCGGATATATGACGGGCAAGCGTCCCCAGATCGGAATCGGGCGCCCGCCCTGTTCGGCCGGCTCCCATTCCAGGTGCCGGGAGTTGACGATCGCCGCCGAGTCCAGGGCCGGATCGCCACTGGATTGCAGCACGAACGCGGAGTCCACCGAGCCGGTTTCCGAGATCAGGATCTTCAGTACGGTGGTGCCGCTCGCTCCGTACGACCAGGCCGCGGGCGGGTACTCGAACGGGTGCAATGAGTCGATCCGCACCGGTGGCTTGAGCGGTGCGTTCTGGACCCCGATCCTGAGCCCTCCAGCGGTTGGATTCACCGTATCCGCACAGCCGGCGAGGACAAACAGGAGCACGGTGGCGAGCGCCGACCTCACGGTCCCTCCTCGTCCGCCAGGCGGCGAAGTTCTTCCAGGGCCACGAGAGCTTCAATGGGCGTCATCCGCTCGGTGTCCAGCTCCGACAGCCTCTCCACCAGACGTGACGGCCGCAGGTCGAACAGGGTCAACTGGCCTCGCTCGCGTTCTCCCAGGTGACTGAGCCGGGTACCGCCTCCGGGACCGTCCTCCAGTTCATGCAGCACGGTGAAGGCCCGCTGTATGACCTCGTGAGGAACGCCGGCCAACCGGGCGACGTGCACACCATATGAGCGGTCGCAGCCTCCGGGCTCCAACCGCCGAAGGAAGACGATGTCCTCGCCCGTCTCTCGCACCGCCACGTTCCAGGCCGTGACGCCCGCCAGTTTGTCGGCCAACTCCACCAACTCGTGGTAGTGGGTCGCGAAGATGGTCCGGGCGCCGATCCGGTCGTGGATGAACTCCGTTACGGCCCAGGCGATCGCGACCCCGTCGTAGGTCGAGGTCCCGCGACCGATCTCGTCCAGCAGAATCAGGCTCCGGTCCGTCGCCCCGCTGAGGATGGCGGCCGTCTCCGTCATCTCGACCATGAACGTGCTCTGACCACGCGCCAAGCTATCGGACGCCCCGACCCGGGTGAAGATCCGGTCGCAAATCCCGAGTCTGGCCGAATCGGCTGGAACGAAGGAACCGCTCTGGGCCATGAGCGCGATCAGGCCCACCTGGCGGAGCACCGTGGACTTACCGGCCATGTTGGGACCCGTCAGGATCATCGCGAATGCATCGCGGTCAAGCGCCACATCGTTCGGTATGAAGTCCTCGCGGGCGATCATCTGCTCGACCACGGGATGCCTGCCGGCCCGGATTTCCAGGCCAAACTCCGTGCTCATCTGCGGCCGCACGTAGCCGTTCCTCTCTGCCACGTCGGCCAGCGCCGCGTGGACGTCCAGCCTGGCCACGCGCTCGGCCGTGTCCTGCAACCGCGTGGTAGCCGACTCGAGGGACTCCCGCAGGGCCGTGAAGAGACGTACTTCGAGGGCGGCGATCCCGGTTTCGGCGTCCAGGATCTTCTCCTCGCCTTCTTTCAGTTCCGGAGTCACGTAGCGTTCGGCGTTCGACAGCGTCTGCTTGCGGATGTAACGATCGGGCACGCGCGCCAGGTTGCTGCGAGTGACCTCGATGTAGTATCCGAAGACCTTGTTGTAGCCGATCTTCAGGCTCTCGATTCCGGTGCTCGCCCTCTCGCTGGCCTGCAAGCCGGCGATCCAGTCCACGCCGCCGTCGCGCAGAGCCCGAATCTCATCGAGTTCGGTAGAGTAGCCCGATCGTATCACCCCTCCGGCCGAGAGAAGGACCGGCGCCTCCGGATCGATCGCCCGCTCGACGGCTTCGCGCACGTCGTCCAGCACGTCGAAGTCGCCGAGAATGTCCTGTAGGCGGGCTGCCGCAGGATCACCCGCCGCGTCGAGGATCGCGGGAAGCGCGGTCAGCGACCGGACGAGGGCGAGGAGTTCGCGAGGATTGACCCGCCCGGCGGAGATCTTGGCCGCGAGACGCTCGAGGTCCTGGATGTTGCGGAGCGCCTCGCGCATCGCGCGGCGGTCACCGGACGAAGCATGCAGCTCGGCAACCGCGTCGAGCCTCGCTTCGACTTCCGGAAGATCCACCAGCGGGGCGAGCAGGCGCCGTCTCAGCATCCTGCGCCCCATCGGTGTGAGCGTGCGATCCAGCACGTGCAGCAGCGTCGCGTCCGCGTCACCGCGAATCGGCTCGACGACCTCCAGGTTCCGGCGCGTCATTTCGTCCAGATGCAGGTATTGGCCGGACCGCTCCACGCGAGGAGCCTTGAGATGTCCCGTTCCGCCCGGTCGCACCTCCTCCAGGTAGCCGAGGACGGCGCCGATGGCGCCCAGCATGTGGGGGTTCTCGCCGGCATCGAGCCCGAATCCAGCCACGTCCCGGACGCGATAGAGCCTCTTGATCGCCTCGGCGGACACGTCGGGAGCGAAGCGCCACGCCTCGCGCTCGGTAATCACCCACGGACCTTCGGGCAGCGGCGCGGACTCCGACGAAATCACCACTTCGGCCGGCTCCAGCCGGTTGAGTTCGTCGGCCACGGCGTCCGGGCGACACTCCCGCACCTCGACTTCGCCCGTGGACAGATCGGCGGTCGCGATGCCCACGGGATGGGTCCCGGCGACCGCCGCTACGAAGTTGTTCCGGCCGGCGTTGAGGAGCGAGTCCTCCAGGGTGGCGCCCGGCGTGATGATTTCGGTCACTTCCCGGCGTACGATTCCCTCCGCTTCCGCGGGATCCTCCACCTGCTCGCAGATGGCGACCCGCCTCCCCTGTCGGACGAGCCGGGGCAGGTAGTCGTCGATGGCCTTGGCGGGAACTCCGGCCAGGGGCACGTGACCCGAACCACCGTTGTTCCTCGAGGTCAGCGTGATGCCGAGCAGACGACTTCCTTCTTCGGCATCCTCGAAGAACATCTCGTAGAAGTCACCCACCCTGAAGAACAGGATCGAATCCGGGTGACGGGCCTTCACATCCAGGTATTGCTGGATGAGCGGCGTGTTCGCCGCGGCCCGGCTCACGGCTCCCCCGGAACTACGATGCTCTCGAACCCGGCCTCGGCGAGACGCACCGCATGGCGGGCCGCTTCCTCGCGACCGGCGAACCGGCCCGAGCGAACCCGGTACAGACCGTCCGGGTCCACGGGGACGACCACGCGCGCCGTCGCACCTGTGGCAACCACCCGATCGCGAAGCTCCTCGGCCGTCTCCCTCGAGCCGAACGCTCCCAGCTGCACGGCGAACGACTCAGTGGGGGCCACGGCATCCCGGGGACCGCGACACCCTTCCAGCGCCGAGCGGACGAGTTCGCGATCGGACGGCGTGGCGGGACTCCCCTGCAGCGAGGCGGCGGTATCCCAAGCTTCACACGCACCCGCGGGGTCACCCGCCGCCGAACGAACGTTGCCGGTCCACAGCCAGGAGGTGAAGGTCAGCGAACTGCCGGGGAAATCGGCCCGCATCCTTGCCAGCGCCTCCTCCGCGCGGTCGAGACGCCCCTCGGCAACGTACAACTGGGCCAGCCGGAGCCACGCCGCGGCTCCGTAGCGGTCGTCGGCCCGCACGGCCACCCACAGGTAATCCACCCGGGCCGAATCCAGGTCCGACGACAGCCGCGCGCGGAGAAAACGGGCTCGCTCGACATCGGCGCCCCGGTCAGAGGCCTCCGGCGAAGCGAACCACTCCGCGAGCAATCGGCGCGCCTCGTCCGCCTCCCCCAGATCAGCGGAGCGCTCAACCGAGTCGAGGTCCGTACGGGTCTGTGCGGCTGCCGGCGACGCCAGGCCCGCACCCGCCGCAAGAAGCAGGGCCATCCAGGTGACCGAACGCCACTCGAGCCTGGAAGTTCGCGGTAGGCCGGTCAGCTTCACGGTCGCCCTTCCGCCTGCAGAGCCTGCAATCCCAGGAGAAGCTCTTCCAGGACGGCCCCATCTCGACCGCCCGTGGTCTTGGACCGCGCATCCGCCCGTCTCAGGAGCCGGATTGCCCGCTCGATCTCCTCTCCGTTCCATCGTCGCGACTGGGTGGCGAACGTACGCACCTTGAACTTCAGGTAGGGCTTCCCCACTTCGCCCAGGGTGCGCTCGAGGAGCGAGGCACCTCCCTCGGCCGCGATGCCAAGGAGCACGTGGTGGTCCGTCATCGCGTTGATCAACCCCACGGCACTGGAATCAGGACCCGAGAGGAGGGTCGGCAGGTCTTTCAGGGCTGTGCGGTAGTCGCGTTCGGCGACCGAATCCAGCCACGCCCACCGGTTCACCTGTCGGACATTGGGAACCAGCTCGGCGATCCGCTCGATCGTCACCGGCGTATCGTCCCCGGTCGCGGCCAGCTTCTCCAGCTCGGCCTCCAGCAGTCCGAGGTCGGCGCCCACCGCCGCCGCCAGGGCCCCTGCGGCGCCGGCATCCAGTGAGATGCCATGCTTCTCGGTCGCCCGTTCGATCAGCCATCCTGGAATCTCGGCATCGCGCGGGGCGGCCCACTCCAGTGCCACGGCGCCCTGCTTCATCTTCCGGTAGAACGCTTTGCGAGACCCCTTGGGGATCTTGGCCGTAACCACCAGCGTGAGTTCGGGCGGAGTTCGCTCCAGCACCTTTTCGATGACACCGCACCCCGTGGGGGTCAGGCGCTCGGCGCCAAACAACGCCACCACCCGCCGGGGAGCCATCACCGGCGGCATGGCCAGCGACGCCGCGAGGGCTTCGGAGCTGACCTCGGAGGCTCGATAGGTATCGAGATTGAAGTCACGGGTGGCCGGATCTATCGCCGCTTCGACCAGGGCTCGCGCGGCATCGTCGCGCAGTCGCTCCGCATCGCCGTGGAAGAAGAACACGCCCTCCACATCGCCTCGATCGACGAGACTGCGAAGACTACGATCTGCTGCGAGGCTCAAGGGGTACCCCGCGGCAGGACTCCGCTGTCGATTCGCATCGCAGAACTCAGCGGTTGAAGAGCGCGGGCTCCGACCTGAGGTAGGAAGCTTCGATGGCGACAGCGGAATGCGACTGCGGAGAAGGCGGCCACTCGAACTCCGTGATAGTTCCGTCCAGGTACGATTCGTCTTCAAGCAGGAGGGTAGTCACGAACGGACCGCTGCGGAAGAGCGACGGCGGCTCCAGGGACCCCTCCGGGGGATACTGCGCAGACACTGCGGGAAGCTCCATCTCCAGGGGCACGCTTGCCGCGAACGGGAGCCAGAAGAGGGCCAGCAGACCGACCGCCGCTACTCCTATCAGGGCGGCGCTACCGCCGAAGCTCCTGCGTCCATCGGACACGCCACAGTCCACGTTGTACAACCGATGGCGCAGCCGGGGCATGAAGTCGTCAGAACTCTCCGGCAGCGGGATATCCGACAGAAGCTCCAGGCCGCGTCGCATGACTCGATCGTACCGGGCACAGCACGGACAGGCAGCCAAATGCATTTCGACCTCTGCCACAGCCTCGGCATCCAGGAGTCCATCCCGGAAGTCGGTGTACCGTTCAATGAATTGATCGCACGACATAGCGATTACCAGATCTCGTCCGTTAGCGCCCCAACGACCCGGAACAGGTCGATTGCCTCCAGCGTGCGAATACTACGCGCCTGTCGAAAGGTTGTTCCCGCGGGTTCCCGGATGTAAGAGAGGCGGCCGGGTGGCCGCCTCTCCGATTGTTTCTGCCGCTCACATCGGTGCCTATTCGAGCATCGGGCCGATGATGAGGGCGAACTTGTTCCGAGCCCGGTTCAGACGGGACTTCACGGTACCCAGGGTGACCCCGGTGATCTCCGAAATCTCCTCGTACGTCTTGCCCTCCATCTCCCGGAGGACGAACACGACCCGGTGGTGCTCCGGCAACTCGGCGACGGCGTTCTCGACCTGCTCGCGCAGATGCCGCTTGCGGAACAGATCATCCGGCGAGTAGGAACTGTCTTCCCACTGCAGGGGCCTGTGGTCCGCTTCCCAGTGCTTCTTGATCGCCTGAAACAGAACCAGCGGATTGCGCGACCGGTTGCGGAGCTCGTTCTTCGCCAGGTTGCTCGCGATCGTGTAGATCCAGGTCGAGAACTTCTTGGTCGGATCGAACCGGTGCAGGTGACGGTACACGCGTACGAACGTCTCCTGGACCAGGTCTTCAGCGCGATCGCGGTCTCCGATCGTGCGGTAGATGAAGTTCAGCAGACGGGTGTGATAGCGCTCAGCGAGCTCGTGGAAGGCATGCCGCCGGCCGTCCAGGTACTCCGCCACCAACGCCGCATCATCCAGCTCTTTGAGGTTCGCCCGCAGCGTCCGCTCATCGACGCGCGATTCGGAACCTTCGAGCCGTCTGGACTCTGTCGCGTTCAGCATTTCGTTCTCCCGCGTTCCCCGGCTTCCCCGCCCGGGAGCGACCGTCCGATCGGCGCCGAACCTGGTGGCACCCTCGAGGTCACTCCGCTATCGCTTGTCTTCTATCAGGTCCCGGCACAGTCACCGCCGGGCAGATCTCTTCCCCTGTCCTTCTGACACCTGCCAGTTCGCGATTGTTGCGCCCTGGCCGCCCAGGGACCGGTCATCCGCCCCACAGGGCGGGCGCAACCGCTGCCATCAGCACCAGACTGACGGTCTTCCCGTCCACGATGTCACCCGACAGCACCATGTCCACCGCCCTCGAAAGGGGCATCCGGTGACATTCGATGACCTCGTGCTCCTCGAGCGCCTGGTGACCGTCCTCCAGACCGGTGGCCAGGAACAGGTGAACACGCTCGTCCGAGAAACCCGGCGTCGTGAGGAGGGTGGTGAGCGGAATCAGCCGGCTGGCCTTGATCCCCGCCTCCTCCTCCAGCTCCCGGAACGCACAGACTTCCGGGGCTTCCCCCTCGTCCAGCTTGCCCGCCGGCGCTTCCCACAGCGTGCCGCCCGACGCGTACCTGAACTGACGTAACAGCACCACGTCCGGACCGGTTCTATGCTCACAGTCCTCTGGCCCGTACAGCGGGAGGACCGCAGCCGCACCACGGTGCCGAACGATCTCGAGGATCCCCTCGCTGCCGTTCGGGAACCGCACGATGTCCTCTCGAACGTCCAGTATCCGGCCCCGGTACACGGAGCGACTGGACCTCAGACCCGAGGTCCCGGATTCCGTCTCTGATTCGTTCAATCGGTCACCGCAGACACATCGTGAAAATAACCGAAAACATACCGAAACTCAAGGCACCTCTCGCAACGTCACCGACCCCAGCTTTTCGAGGTCCGGCAGCACCTCGTCCGAGTCG
>JAMJQV010000118.1 GCA_023554435.1 Gemmatimonadota bacterium
GGGGTCCACGGCGACCTTCGATTCCAGACGACGAACGGAGGAGTCCACCTGCAGAACGTGGGAGGCGACGTAGAGGGGAAGACGACGAACGGCGGGCTGCACATTGCGTTGTCCGGCGACACCTGGGCCGGAAAGGGGATGGCCGTTCAGACGACGAACGGCGGTGTGACACTCGCCGTGCCGAGCGGCTACTCCGCGCACCTCGAGGTGGCGACCACCAACGGGGGCATGAGTGTCGGCTTTCCCGTGACGGTGCAGGGCAAGATCGATCGAAAGCTGTCCGTCGATCTCGGCGACGGAGGTCCCACACTGAAGATCAAGACCACGAATGGCGGGGTGCGCATCAACGAGAGTTGATCCCCGTGGCGAAATGCCCGCAGGTCGACCAGAAAGCCCGAGCCGGCCTCGAAGAGGGGGCCGGCGTGCCACCGCGGAAGACGCCGGGACGGGGGTGGGAACTGCCCCGTTCCGGTCAACCAGTAGCACGCCATAACGCGCTGTCAAAACGTTAGTTAAGAGTGATCAGCGCCGGCGCATCCGTGTTGCGGTGAGCGGGAAGACGTGCGGCCTCGGCCTGTGGTTCCATCGCTGGCTCCCGCTTTGCACCTCAGTCGGGCCGAGGCCGGGAGTGGCGTTACTCGGGCCGCACGCGGGAGCACATTCTAAGAATAGAGCCGGTCAGTGCCCCGGAAGTGCCCTCCCGGACCTCACCAATCCTCAACGACCCCCACCCACCAGCCAGCACCCCAGAGCGATCCCGTTGAGCCTCGCCTCCGCTGATTCGGAGCGCGAAGGAATCAGGATGGGCGCCGATCCTCCAACCACCACGTGAGCCGGTTCGACCGGAACGACGTACTCGATCGCCTTCGCCGCAATGTTCGCCGCCTCGAGCGTCGGAAAGAGCAGCACGTCGGCTTTCCCCTCGACCGGAGACTCGACTCCCTTGAGTCGGGACGCCTCCTCCGAGAGGGCAAGGTCCATGGCCAGGGGGCCGCCGACGATGCAGTCCTCGAACTCCCCGCGCTCCCACATCTTCTGAAGCTCGTCCGCATCCTCGCTCGCCGGAAACATGGGTGAAGGGGTCTCGACCGCCGAGAGGATCGCTACGCGTGGCGACGCCACTCCGAGCTGCCGAAACAGCCGCACGGCGTTCACCAGGATCTGTGACTTCTGATCGAGAGTGGGAACCGGAGTCACGCCTCCGTCGGTGATTCCCACCAGTCTCTGCTGGCCGGTCACGGCGAACGGAAACAGGAACACGTCGCTGAGCACGCGGCCGGTGCGGAGTCCCGCTCCCCGTTCGAGGGCCGCGTGCATGAGCACCGCTGTCTTGAGAGAGCCCTTCATCAGAACGTCGGCGGCCCCGGACCGGACCAGTCGCACGGCCAGCCGGGCGACTTCTGCTTCCGTGCCGGCGTGGACGAACTCGAAACCGTCCGGGGCGATGTGGCACTCCCGGAGCCGCTCCCTGATGCGGGTCTCGTCTCCCACGAGCACGGATCGCGCGATCCCCGCATGGCGCGCGGCGGCGACGGAGCGAAGGGTAGGCTCGCCGGTCGGGTCCGCCACGGCGATCGTGCGCACCCCTCCGTCCGCGGCTCGAGTCCGGAGTTCAGAAAGAGACCGGATCACGGGGCAGCCCCCGCGCCCGCGGATCGGAGTGCTACTTCCCGGCCGGCGCCGAACGCCGCCACGTTCAGCTCCCGGAAACGTGGCCTGAACGCCGTGGCGATCGTCTCGAGCCAGGTCGCTTCGGGAATCTCGGGCGCGAGGACCGAGTACGCCCCCAGCATCACCATGTTGGCGGCCTTCTCCTCGCCCAACTCCCGGGCGATGTCCAGCGCCGGAAGGAAGATGGCCCGGTCGACCCTCTGTTCGCAGACGCCGCGCGGATCGTCGGGGTAGGCCACGGTGAGCCCCCCGATCGGCGCCGGCGTGATTCGCTGCTCGTTGGCGAGCAGGATTCCGTCGCGGCGCAGGGCGTGCAGGTGACGCAGGGCTTCCAGCAGCTCCAGGGAAACCAGAATATCGGCGGCGCCACGCGCGATCAGGGGGGAATGAACGCGCGGGCCATACCGCACCTGGCTGACCACGCTGCCCCCACGCTGCGACATCCCGTGCACCTCGCTGCGCCGCACGTCGAAGCCCCGGGCGAGCGCCGCTTCCGCGATCACCCGGCTGACCGCGAGCACCCCGTGTCCGCCCACACCGGTAAGGAAGACGTTGCGGGGGCGCTCGAGATCGTTCACGACACGGACTCCTGCACGACGGCCTCGTGTCCATGGATCCGCAGCCCGCAGAACGGGCACAACTGCACGCACAAAGCGCAGCCGGAGCACACGGCGGGATCGATCACGGCCTGACCGCTCGAGCCGTCGAGGGCCGGACACCCCAGTTCGAAGCACGTGCCGCAGCCGGGACATTCGATCTCGAGCTCGGCCGGGTCCGCGATCGGCGTCCGGTCAACGAGCCGGCACACGGCGCGGCATATGATGACGGACGGTTCGTCCGCCGCGAGCTCCTCCCGGATCGCCGCCTCCAGGGCCTCGAGGTCGTACGGGTCCGCCTCGCGCACTCGCCGCACCCCGACGGCGTGACACACCGCGACGTAGTCCAGCGCGATGGTCGCGTCGCCCTCCGCGGTGACTCCGGTGCCCGGGTGCTCCTGGTGACCCGTCATCGCCGTCGTGCCGTTGTCGAGCAACAGCAGGGTGCCCGAGCCCCCGTTGTAGACGGTGTTGACCAGGCCCGTGATGCCCGAGTGGACGAACGTCGAGTCGCCGATCACTCCGACCACCGGTCGGTCATCCCCCGCGGCCCGCAATGCGATCTCCATCCCCTGCGCCATGCCCACGCTGGCCCCCATGCACAGGCAGGCGTCCATCGACTCGAGCGGCGGCAGGGACCCCAGCGTGTAGCACCCGATGTCGCCCGTCACCGCGACGCCCATCCGTGACAGCGTGTAGAACACGCCCCGGTGCCCGCACCCGGCGCACAGAACGGGCGGCCGAAGCGGAAGCGACGCGTCGACCGGTTCGATGCCTGCGCCCAGCGGCTCGATCCCGAATCCCCTGGCGACGCGATCGGGATCCAGCTCACCGGTGATGGGAAAGATCTCCTTTCCGACCGGATGCAGGCCGAGCGCCCGGACCTGCTCCTCGAGAAACGGGTCCAGCTCCTCGACGACGTAGAGCTCGTCCACCCCGGCCCCGAACTCCCGGATCAACTGCCGGGGAAGGGGGTGGGTCAGGCCCAACTTCAGGACGGAGGCCTCGGGAAGGACCTCGCGTACGTACTGATAGGCGATTCCGCTGGTGATGACCCCGATCGTGCGGTCGCCCCATTCGATCCGGTTGAGGGCACGCTCGTGGTTGCCGAACTCCTCGAGCTGGGCGAGGCGCTCCTCCACGGCCTCGTGCCTTACCCGGGCGTTCGCGGGCAGCAGCACGTTCTTGCGGAAGTTCCTCTCGTAGCCCGGGCGCAGCACCGGTTCGTACCGGGCGTGCGGGTCGAGCTCCACCGGTGACATGGAGTGGCAGGTTCGGGTGGTCACACGCAGCATCACCGGTGTGTCGAATTTCTCGGATAGATCGAAGCCGAGGGCGACGAAGTCCATGGCCTCCTGGCTGTCGGATGGCTCCAGGAGCGCCACCTTGGCGGCCCGGGCCAGGTGCCGGTTGTCCTGCTCGTTCTGAGACGAGTGCATGGCTGGATCGTCAGCGGACACCAGGATGAGGCCTCCGCCCACACCGGAGTAGGAGGCGCTGAAGAACGGGTCCGCGGCGACGTTCACACCGACGTGCTTCATGGCGCACAGGGCACGTCCGCCCCCCAGGGAGACCCCACAGGCCACCTCGAGGGCCACCTTCTCGTTGGGCGCCCACTGCACCCGGACGTCGCCTTGCCGGGCGATGGTCTCGAGGATCTCCGTGCTGGGCGTTCCGGGATAGGCGGAAGCGAAGAGCGCACCGCCCACACGTGCTCCCTCGGCAATCGCCTCGTTTCCGGTCAGAAGCCTCTTCACCATGCGGAGATCCGGGTCATCGCTACTCTCAGTTCAGTATGACAGGGCCGGCTCGCGCCCCCGCAGCACGGCGAGAGCGCCTGCGGCGAGTGCATCCATCTCATGAATCGGCAGCGTCCGGACCTCGGCGATGAATCCCACGCGGTCC
>JAMJQV010000119.1 GCA_023554435.1 Gemmatimonadota bacterium
TGGTTTTCCCGATGGAATCGTGGTCAACGTGACGAAGGAGAGCATCTGGGTCCGTGAAGGGATTCTGCCCGATTACCCGAACGCCAGATCGCCGCAGTTCGACTTCACGAACGGTCAGTTGATCGTGCCGCACCCGCCCACAAGCCGCGAGGAGATCCAGAACGCCTGGATTCGAGAGCAGCAGCTCGATCCGACGGTCTATTATCCCGAGGACTACATGCCGGAGTTACTGGAGGACTGGCCGGTCGAAGGAGACCTCGTGGTTCCCGTCGAGGTGCTTCCCGAGAAGCTCAAGGAGAGCATGGGAGCGGAGTGGCGTCTGCAAGAGAAGAACCGCAAAGCGCGTGAAGAAGGGTCTAAGGAGTAACGAGACTCGGCACGCGGGGCGCACCGGTCATGCTCGGTGACCGGTGCGCCTGTACCCCAGTTCGTACCCTGACTATGGGTACAGATTGCCTGAGAGCAACTGCACCCCAAAATGCACCCGGGAAAGGTCCGCCGACCGGAGCTTCCCCACGTCCGTCTGAGGCGTGTCGCGGCTAAGCCACAGTTGACGGAATCTGAATCTGGCCCCACTGTCGTGCAGTTGCAGTCCCCCCAACCCACAGCTTCAGCCGGACCCCCCCTGCTGGCCGATGTATCCCTTGGTCCAGGAGGTGCCCGATGCGCAAGCTACAGCTGTTATCAGTATTACTTCTCGCCCCGCTGGTGGCCCTGGGCATTTATGCATGCGATCAGGCTGCTCCCGCGGAGCCGGAGACGAGCGGTCCTGGTCCAGCGAATCGGGATCTCGTGACCAGTATGGCTTACGGCGGCAATCCGCTCGTTGGCGCGTGGCGGGCGACGAGCTTGATCGTGGGAAACGACGAGACACCCGTTGGAGACTATCAGTACGTCATGATCCTCAAGGCTGACGGAACGTTCTCAAGCTCCGTTGGCAACGACAACGCTGCCGACCCCGCACTATGCAAAGACCCGCCGCAGTCCAGTTGCTCATGGGATGGTACGTACACTTCCACGCTCACTACCCTCACGGTTGATGACCGCAACCACCCCGATCCCGACGAGCGCAGTATCGATACCATCTTGTACGTGCGCTGCGGCGGGAAGCTGATATGGACGGGCGAAGAGGACCTGGGGGGTATGCAGCTTGTATTCAGGAGGATCGGCCGCGGACAGTGAGTCTATCCCGACTCAGGAACCGAAAACGGACCCTGCACTACCGGTCACGTCGGTTGGCCAGTGCACCTGTCCGGGTTGGTACGCCTACTACCGGCTACGTCCACGTCAGGCAGTGAATCAGAGAGAGTCAGCCGAGGTTTGCGTGGCTTCCGTCACAGAAGGGGCCATTCCCCGTGTGCTTGCAGCCGCACAAGTAGGCCGTCTTCGCTTCTTCTGCCGTGAATACTCTGGGCATGAGCCCGGTTCCTTTGTGCGAACCATCACAGAAAGGTTGAATTGACGACTCTCCGCAGGCGCACCAGGCGTACCTCTTTCCCTCCTCGAGATCGATGGGGTAGGGTGCCTTCTGAGCGATCTTGGGTTCGGACATGGGGTCTCCTTGCTACATATCGCATACGGGTCAATGGTTGCGCATGTGACGCTCCCGCAGCGAGATCATACTGCGTTTGATGGAACCAAACAAAGGGCAAGAGGGGGCCGCGCACACGGCACGGCCCCCCCACCAGACGTCGACTGGGCCTGACCAGCGTCAGTCGACCGCCGGAACCGCCTGGATCTCTCCGGGTCCGTCAAGTGAACTCAAGCCTCTGGTCCAGACTCGCCGTTCGGAGGGCTGGGAAGCTGAGTCGCAATCTCAGGCTTTCGCAGTTCTCGAAAGAAGCTGATCTCCTCCTCGAGGCGCGCGATCTGGGCTTCAAGTCGGAGGTGGTCTTCCTCCAACTGGCCAATGCGCGGGTCGTCGGCCGGCGCCGCGAGCTTGCTCGCTCGCATCTTGAACAGGCCCGAAAGAACAATCGAGCCCCAGACACCGCCTGTGACGATGACCGTGAGGACGAGAGCGATCAACCACAACTCCATGGGCCTCTCCTGACGATCTTCGGTGGCCTTTGCAGCACAGGCCCTGAAGCTGGCGGCGACCGTTGGTTGTGTCCAGCAGCGGACCATTCAGATCCCGGCCGCCGGCCGATCAAGGACCGCCCCCGCCGGACTTCGCTGACGACTTCGGACTCAGTTCGAAGCAATGGCTTCCCCCGGAGTGACTCCAGAAGTCCGCGGTTGCCCGACGCAAAGGCCGCGACTTGCCATCAAAGACCGCGCAAAGATGGTAGGTGTCCTCACTGAGGATGGCATACTCGTATGCTTCGGCGGAGCCCGGGTCGAGCGTGTTGACTCGCGTCCTCGGCTCGCGCGCCAGGTCCTCGAGCCCCGCGGGGAGCCGCTCGTGGTCCTTCCAGAACCGATCGACCGCCCGCATGATGCCCTGCAGGTCTTCGACGCGCTCGTCGTCGAGGCGCTCGATCCGACCGCTCGCCGGACCGCCCACCAGAATCACGCCGGCAACGATCGAACCCAGGACCACCACGCTGGCGATCGACAGCACGGCCTTCCCGCCGCTCATGCGGCCACCTCCAGCTCGTCACGCCTCAGGTCCCGCAGATAGTGAGTGAAGATCGCCCCGGAGATGCCTCCGATCGTCAGCGCCTTGAGCATGAACCGGGTGGTGGTCTCACCGCTGAGCAGGTTGTACACGACCGCCGTGGCATCACCGATGATCACGCTCACCGCGATCGCCAGCGTGAGGTACGTGAGCCATCGCCGCACCGGAGAAATTCGCTGCAGCGGCGAGCCGGCGACCTCCCGTCCCACGGTCCATGCGGTGAACAGAAACACGGGAGCCGCTACGACGAGCGACGCGATCGCCCATCGCGTGGTCTCCGGGATCGCATCGACGAACTCCTGCGGCCAGGATGCGTCCGGGAACCCGAGATTGATGAGCTGGAAGAGAAGGGTGCCGAGACTGTATGCACTGACGTAGAGCGTGCCGAACAGGACCAGGTACAGAAAGGCCTCCCTCGCCGACAGCGAGGGCCTCGGGCGTGGGACGGCGAGCGGCAGGTCGACGGCTGCGAAACCACGGAGCGCCGCCTCGACCTCCTTCTCGGGCCAGCCCGCCTGGCTGAGTGCGTCCTGGATCGCGTCGCGTCCCACGCCGCGGTTCAGGGCTTCCCGGATGAATCCGCTCAGGTCTTCGTTGACGGCCATGATTCGTCCTCCGGTTCCAGATCGGTATGTTAACGATGTCAACATACAGTATACGGATTATGTTGACGCTGTCAACACCCGGTGCTACATTGGACGTATGAACAAGCCAGACCGCGCCTATCACCACGGAGACCTTCGGACGGCGTTGCTCGACGAAGCGGCGGCCATGATCGCCGAGGGGGGCACCGATAGCGTGACCATGCGAGCCCTGGGCGAGCGGCTCGGCGTGTCGCGCGCGGCAGCATACCGGCACTTCGAGGACAAGACCGCTCTACTGGTTGCTGTAGCGGCAGCCGGCTTCCGCCGCCTCAACGAACGCCTTCAGGACATCGGGGCGGGTGCCCCGAGCTCGAGCCTGGAGCGGGCCCGGCGCATGGGAGAGGCATACGTGCGCTTCGCGCTCGAGAACCCGGCCCACTACCGCCTCATGTACGGCAGGGAGGCGATGGGTCGTCAGAACCTGCCCAAGCTGCGGGAAGCGGGGAGTGAACTGTTCGAGCAGCTGGTCGAAGTCATACGGGCGTACCAGGAGAGCGGCGGGATCAAGCGCGAGGATCCCCGCGCGCAGGCCTACGTGGCCTGGAGCGCGGTGCATGGACTGGCATCGCTATTGATCGAAGGACAGATCATGTCCTCGGTCGACGTGGACGCGCTGATCCGGCAGACCACCCAGACCGTACTGGACGGCATGCGCGCCTGACGGCTTCAGCCCGACTTGAGTCCCACCCGGCTGACGATCCCCTCGAACCGCGGGTCGTCGTGCAGCGAGTCGTACGCGGGATCGATGTGCAGGTACACCAGTCCGGCCGAACGGGCCTCCAGGGCCTCGTCCAGCTTCTCGAAGGCCCGATCCAGGTCTCCCAGTTCTCCGTACGCGCCGGCCAGGAACTCGGGACGCACGTAGCGCTCCTCGTTCTCCAGGGCGTCGAGAATCTCCCGTGCCTCTTCGGCGCGTCCGAGCACGGCCAGGGCCTGGGCCTCGTAGGCCCGGACGGAAACCACGTCACCCGTACGCGTCGCCTGCTCACGGAAGGCGGAGAGCGCTTCCTCGGGCTTGCCCATCGCCAGCAGTGCGTTCCCCATGCGCACGTGGGCGTAGTAGTACTGCGGGTCCAGTCGGATGGTCTCCTGGCACTGCTCGATGGCCTCCTCGAGTCGACGGGAGTAGAGAAGGAACCGAGCCACCCAGCCGCTGAACTCCGATGAGAGGGGATCCAGGGCCAGGGCTTCCCGGATCTCCGCCAGGCCCTCCTCCATGTTGCCGTTGGAAGGCAGAACGCTGGCCAGGCCGTAGTGTGCCTCGGCGTAGCTCGGGCTGCGGGCGACGGCCCGGCGCAACGCCAGTTCGGCGGCCTGGAAGTCCCACTCGAACCACCCCAGGACCTTGCCCACGGCCGTGTGGGCCTCGGCCAGAGAGTCATCCAGCTGGATCGCGCGCTCGGCCGCTTCCTTGGCTTTCGGATAGGCCTCTTCGGGAGAGTACCAGTCGTCGGCCAGGGACATCCACGAGTCCGCGATTCCGGCGTAGGCTCGCGCGTATCCCGGGTCGGCCACGAGCGCCTGCTCGTAGAACGAGAGGCTCTGCCCGAGGTCCTCACGGCGGAACTTGTTGTAGACGTAGCGCCCCTTCAGGTAGAGGGTGTACGCGTCCATGTTCCGCGTGGCCTGGGTGACCAGGTGAGGGGTGGCGCGCATGTCCAGCTGGACTTTCAGCGCTTCCACGATGGAGCGGGCGATCTCGTCCTGGACCTCGAACACGTCCTCCAGCTCGCGGTCGTAGGTCTCGGACCAGAGATGGTATCCGTCGGCCGCGTTGATGAGCTGGGCCGTGATGCGCAGCCGCGTGCCGGCCTTGCGGACGCTCCCTTCCAGGATCGTGGCGACGTTGAGCTCGTCGGCCATCGTCCGGATGTCCAGGTCCTTCCCCTTGAAAGCGAAAGCCGAGGTCCGCGATGCCACGTGCAGATGCCGGACCCGGGTGAGCGCGTTGAGGATCTCCTCGGTGACGCCGTCGCTGAAGTACTCGCTGTCGCCCGACTCGCTCATGTCCACGAACGGCAGGACCGCGATGGACTTCTCCGACGGCGCCGCACCCACCACGGGGGCTGCCTGCGGCGAGTTGGCCGAGGCTCCGGTCCCAGCCGACGTAGCGGTGTCGGACGCAGCAGACGGCGCTGGATCGGAGGAAGTCGAGGCGTCGTCCAGTGACTCCGTGCGGGTCACGCCCTCCGGAGTGAGATCGAAGAACCAGGACAGCAGCAGGGCCAGGGGCAGACCCATGATCGCGAGGATCACGAAGAGCCGGATCGTCCAGTCGGGCAGAGCCAGGGCAGGGAAGATCACGTCGGCGAGCTGTATGAGCACCCACGCCACCACGCCGTACAGCATGGCCACGCGGACAACCTTGCGCCGGGACAACTCCCGGGCGAACTGGCGGGCCTTCACCTGGTGGCGATCTCCTGAGCGAGGGACTTCCTGCCATCCGTGACATCGTCGGGCCGGATACTAGCACCCGAAAGGCCGTCGACCAATAACTCCGACAGCCAAGATGTCTAGAAAGCCCCTGCTGCCACCAGATCCGGTTGCTCGATCCGACGCGTGCGGTCCTTCAGAAGCTCGATGATCTCTTCCTTGCTGCGCTGACGCTCGTCGATCGTGACGTAATGATCGGCGAGCTTGTCGTATCGCTTCAACATCAGGAAGACCCAGATGGCGAAGTAGTCCAGCTTCCGGAAGATGATCGCGTCGGCCTCGGCGTACGCCTCGATGTTGTCCTTCAGTTCCTTCGGGTGTTCGGTCCAGTGTCTCGCCGGCTTCCAGTGATGGCTGATGTGGTAGCCATCGTTGAAGCACCGCTTGTTGTAGGTCGAGTTGATGCAGGTGATGCTGTTCACATAGCAGTTATCGGGCTGCGTGGCATCGACGAAGGCATGCTGCGCCCAGTTGCCCGACATCATGGCGGTGCGCGTGACGAGCAGGGTGAAGCCGAAAACCAGGAGGGTGGCCTGCCAGCTCACGAAGGCCAGGCCGATGACCACCACGAACCACAGGGCGGTGCCGATCCTCCACCGCCGCAAGATCTTGTCTCGACTCCGGTCACGCAGATAGCCGGACAGGTCGCGCCCGCCCAGAAACAGGAAGTGACCCAGGTAGTGAACGAAGAAATCCCACGCGCTGTCCCGCTGCAGGTGCATGGTCGAGCTGAGATCGTCATCCAGGTTGTTCTCAGGGTGGTGCATTCCCACGTGGTGCGCGAAGTAGCCGTTGGGGACGTGTCCGAAGAACATCCCGAGAATGGCGATCAGCGGCCAGTCCAACCAGGCGTAGTCGACCCGGAAGTACTTCCGGTGCGAGACGTTGTGCAGCATCAACGTGTAGGGTCCCAGTTGGCGGCCGTACCAGGCGATGAACAGCAGCGAATTCCAGAGGTTGAAATCGATGTAGAGCCAGGTGGTCAGGGCCAGCATGACCACGAGGTTCAACACCTGAACCCGCGCAAACGGCAGGTCACGCGGGTCGCGAATCAGCCTGAGGAAGAAGCGATCGAAGTCCCCCGTGGGCGGAGGCGCGTTCGTAGGGTCGGTGAACGTCAGAGAACTCATAGCACCTCCGGGTCCGACGGTAAGCCTTCTCAATCTACCGCCGGACAGAGCCCATCGCACTCTCTCATCTGGAAGGCGAGCGATCCCGGCTGTCGCGGTTGACGCCTGTGCAGGGGCGATAGCCGAAAGGCCGAACGATGGAAAACGGGTCTCCGCGGCGCACCGCAGAGACCCGTTCTTGACTGTCCTTCCCCGAACCGGCGTCAGCTGCCTGGGGGGAAGTCGCTCATCATTTTGTTGACGGCGTCGTCAATCAGCTGCTGCCGCTGTTCCGGTGAGCGGCTGCCGTCGATGTCCGTCGTGGCGCTGCCGTGCCACACGAGGTTCTTGGTGCCCGCGTCGAAGATGCCGAGGATCAGCGTGCCTTCCTGCCACACGTTCTCCGTGGTGGTGCTGGTGCCCATGCCCATGCCCCAGCCGCCCCAGCCGTAGCCGCCGCCCCAACCGGCGTTGACCGTGTTGAACGACCGGCGCTCCGCGCTGCTCACCTGGTAGCTGATCGCGAGGTCCGGGCTGGCGGACGACTGCGAAAAGCCCTTTGCCGTCATCGCTGCGTCGACCGAATGACGTATGCGGCTGCTGGTGATGTTATCGACCTCGCCCTCGCTGCCGACCCAGTCGTACGTCGAGAAGGCCGAGAAGTCTACCGACGGATCAAAGTCTGTGGTCGTGGAGATCCCGCTGCACGCGCCGACCAGCAGGGCCCCACCTATTCCCATCAACATGCGAAACTTCATTCACTTCCTCCTGGTCGTCGAGCGACCGTTGATACCCCTTAAAGCTCGATGCCGTACAATATGCAAGTAAGCCGATCGGATGGCGAACAACGGACCACCACGGCCGACCAGGCGCTTCCCTTCTGCGGGTCTGGATCTTGCTTCTCAAGGTATTGTCCCGTAGCCCCGTGATCCCGGTGGAAGCCTGGGTTTCGGGCTCAAAAGCCCATTCGCCGTTGCCCGGCCTGTCGCGCCGGGTGAACGAATCGGAGTGTCGATGTGGCGTGAGCGCTACATGAATAGAGGTGTACTGGCCCTTGCCGCCGTGCTCACCCTCGCCGTGGCGGCGGGCTGTGCCCCGGACGGTCCAGGGGGCGGGATTCCGACCCATCCGGGTGATACGTACTCGGTCACCCTCGAGTGGGATGCACCCACCACCGACGCGGTGGGGCGGCCGCTGCAGGACCTCTCCGGGTACCGCCTGTACTACTGGGAGTCGGAGTTCACGGCGGGTTCCGAGACGATGATCGAGCTGGGAGCTGAAACCGGCGTCACGGTGTCCGGTCTCCTGGCGGGAGACTACCTGTTCGCCGTTACGGCCCTGGACACCCTCGGGAACGAGAGCGACCTGTCCGACCCGCTTCCCGTGCAGGTGGGTCCATGAACCCCCTGCGGTGGACCCTCCTGGCTCTGCTGATCCTCACGGCAGGTACCGCGTACAGTCCGACTGGCGCGTTCGACCCGGGCAAGCCCAAGAACCTTGAGGCGGAAGCTCGCGGACCGAACGTCGTGGACCTGGACTGGAGGAGGGTGAGCGGCTCGGAAGGCTACTACGTGTACCGGGATGGGAACCGGGTGGCGGAAGTCGAGCGCAGCGAGTACCGGGACGAGGGACTCCAGCCGGCGACCACGTACGTGTACCGGGTCAGCGCCTTCGACGACGACGGCGACGAGGGCGACAAGAGCGACGCGGTGCAGGTGACGACGGAGGCCCTGCCCGGCCCCAGCGTCCCGACCGACCTGGTGGCTACCGCCGCCAGTCCGTATCGGATCGACCTCTCGTGGTCGCCCTCCGAGGCCGAGGCGGGGCTCGATTATTACCGGGTGTTCCGCGACGGCGATGAGATC
>JAMJQV010000120.1 GCA_023554435.1 Gemmatimonadota bacterium
CCCGCACCCCAACCCTACTTCACCCGCCGCAGTTTCTCCCGCACCAACTCCGCCCTCCTCGGACTCACGATCCGCAGGGCGAAGTATCCGATCACGAGTACGAGCCCGATCTTGAGCGCCACGGCGAGCAGCGGCACCAGCAGCCCGAACAACAGGCTGAGAACCACCATTCCCATGAAGCCCAGGACCAGCAGCGTCACGATTGCCCTTATCATCTTGCTTCCTCCCTATCTCTCCTCCGCGGCGGTCCACGCCCCATCCAAGTGCTGGGGACCCCGCGGCGCTTCGCTCACATTCCTCTGACTCTACGTCCGCAGGGAGGCAGGGGTTTCATGCCGCCCTTCTGGCAGGCGTACGCCACAACGACAGGCCAGCCTGTTCCCCCCGCCAGGTCGGCAGGCAGAATTGGCCGAAAAGCCCCCGGATGAGGGGTTTACGAGTGGCACGGACCGTGCTTCAGGCAGGACGCGGACGATGACTTGACCGTGGGCGCTCGCCGCGTATTATGGGGGGCGCTTCTAGCACTCGAAAGAGAAGAGTGCTAACAGCGACGGTCTCGGAAACGATGAAGTTCAACCGATAGCGGAAGCACCAGGAGGAGCAGACTTATGGCAAGTGCGAAAATCAAGCCCATGGCCGATCGGGTGGTCATTGAGCCTCTCGAGGAGACGGAAGAGATGCGGGGCGGTCTCTACATTCCGGACACGGCCAAGGAGAAGCCGCAGCAGGGCACGGTCGTCGCCGTGGGACCCGGCCGGCGCACCGATCAGGGAGAGCTGATCGAGGTTGAGCTCAAGAAGGGCGACAGGATCCTGTACGGCAAGTACTCGGGCACTGAGGTAACGGTGGACGGAAACGAGTACCTGATCGTCCGCGAGTCGGACGTGCTGGCCGTTCTCGGCTGAGTCGGCGACGGAACAACAACGAAGCGATCAGAAGCCTGATCGATCCGCAATCTCTAGAGGAGTTCAATCAAGATGGCCAAGGAACTTGAATTTGATACCGAGGCGCGCACTCGGCTCAAGAAGGGCGTCGACAAGCTCGCCCAGGCGGTAAAGGTCACGCTCGGCCCCAAGGGGCGGAACGTAGTGATCGAGAAGAAGTTCGGCAGCCCGACGGTCACCAAGGATGGAGTCACGGTGGCGAAGGAAGTCGAGCTGGAGGATCCGGTCGAGGATCTCGGCGCGAAGATGGTCAAGGAAGTCGCGACGAAGACCTCCGACAACGCGGGTGACGGCACCACGACGGCCACGGTTCTCGCCCAGGCGATCTACACCGAGGGTCTGAAGAGTGTTACGGCCGGCGTGAACCCGATGGCCCTGAAGCGCGGTATCGAGGCGGCGGTCGAGGACGTGGTCGGCCAGCTGGCGGACATGGCCGTCGAGACCTCGGGCAAGAAGGAAATCGCCCAGGTGGCCACGATTTCGGCCAACAGCGATTCCGTGATCGGTGATCTGATCGCGGACGCGATGGAGAAGGTCGGCAAGGACGGCGTGATTACGGTCGAGGAGGCCAAGGGTCTCGACACCACGCTCGAGACGGTCGACGGCATGCAGTTCGACCGCGGGTACCTGTCGCCCTACTTCGTCACCGATCCCGACAAGATGGAAGCCGTGCTCGAGGATCCGCTGATCCTGATCCACGACAAGAAGATCTCGGCGATGAAGGATCTCCTCCCGGTGCTCGAGAAGGTAGCCCAGATGGGCAAGCCTCTCATGATCATCTCGGAGGACGTCGAGGGAGAGGCTCTCGCCACGCTGGTCGTCAACAAGCTGCGCGGAACCCTGAAGGTCGCCGCGGTGAAGGCGCCTGGATTCGGTGACCGCAGGAAGCAGATGCTCCAGGACATCGCGATCCTGACGGGCGGACAGGTCATCAGCGAGGAGCTCGGGTTCAAGCTGGAGAACGCGGTGGTCAGCGATCTCGGATCGGCCAAGCGCATCGTGATCGACAAGGATGACACGACGATCGTGGACGGAGCCGGCGACACGGACAAGATCCGGGGTCGGATCAGCGAGATCCGCGTCGCGATCGACAAGTCCACGTCTGACTACGACCAGGAGAAGCTCCAGGAGCGGCTGGCCAAGCTGGCGGGTGGCGTCGCGGTAATCAACGTCGGCGCCGCGACCGAGACCGAGATGAAGGAGAAGAAGGCTCGGGTCGAGGACGCGCTGCATGCCACGCGGGCGGCTGTCGAAGAGGGTATCGTCCCCGGCGGTGGTGTCGCTCTGTTGTGGACCCAGAGCGCGCTGGACAAGATCAAGCGCAAGGACTCCGACGAGCAGATTGGTGTACAGATCGTCAAGAGGGCGCTCGAGGAGCCGCTGCGGCAGATCGCTCAGAACGCGGGTGCCGAGGGCTCGATCATCGTCGAGCGGGTCCGCGAGAAGAACTCGCTCAACTGGGGCTACAACGCCGCGACCGACGAGTACGAGGACCTGGTGAAGGCCGGCGTAATCGACCCGACCAAGGTCACTCGCACGGCTCTTCAGAACGCCGCCTCCATCTCCGGACTCCTGCTCACGACGGAGTGTGTCGTGGTGGACAAGCCCGAGAAGGAAGCTCCCATGCCGGCCATGCCGGGTGGCGACATGGGTGGCATGTACTAAACGCTCGCTGTATGAGGGCGTAGGGCGGAGCGGCCCGGTCGAAAGATCGGGCCGTCTTTGCGTTGCACCGGCGCTCTACCGGAGTCGGCTCAGATTGCCTCTTCCGCGTCCAGCCTGCACAGCCTGAGGTACCAGCCGAGCACGGCTCCGCCCACGATACCCCCGCCTACGATGATCTCCGGCGTGAGGTGAGCTCCCGCGAGCCATGCCGGACCGACCTGCGACGCGGCGAGCCAGGCCCCGAAACCGACGATCAAACCCGCGGCAGCTCCCGTGCGCGCATTCCATCCCACGTGGAAGAGGTTCGCCAGGGCCGAGGCGAACATGCCGAGGACGGCAAACACGGCCAGGTGAATGGCGGTGTAGGCCGCGAGGCGGCCTCCTTGCGAGAAGTTGGCGAGAGCCTCCAGCAGACCCTCGCCGTGAGTCGTGCTCGCGCCATCCAGGCTGTAGCCGGCCTCCAGCAGGGACCGGCTCAGGAACAGCGGAGTCGAAAAGGGCTCGAGGCGAACGAGATCAAGGATGAAGAAGAACGCGGCCACGGCCATCCCGGCCAGGAGGCCGGCCTGCACGCCCCATCTGCCTCGTGTACGCAGTTGCACTCGTTTGCCTCGATTGAAGGCTGCTCCCCCCGCGGGCCGGGCCGGTTGGCCACAAGGTGGGTCGGGTGTGGGTTTGCGTCAAACCCTCAGGCCTCGGATTCGACCGACGTTGCCCGCAGGCAGTCGACACCGTATGTAGACGGACGTTGCGAACCATGAAACCGTCATTCCACGGAAGGCGAGGCATGAGCCAGACGCGCTCGACATGTGTGGCCTGTTCCCGGACCTCGGATGAACTGCCGATCGTCCGCATCGAGTATCAGGGAGCGGTCATTGGCATCTGTCCCCAGCACCTCCCGATCCTCATCCACGACCCGACGAGTCTCGCGGGCCGCCTGGCCGGTGCCGAGTCGATGAAGGCCGCGGACCACCATGATTGAGCAGCGGTGAGCCAGGTGCCGCCAAGGGCCGGAAGACGGTATCTGCCACGCTGGTTACTCGTCGGCGTGGGGGTCGTGTCCGTCGGCCTGGGGACCCTGGGCATCTTCGTTCCGCTGCTGCCCACGACTCCTTTCCTGCTGTTGGCCGCGGCTTGCTTCGTCCGGAGCTCGGACAGACTGCACAACTGGCTGCTGAATCACCGGGTCTACGGCCCAGTGATCCGAGGCTACCGCGAGCACAAGGCACTTCCCGCGAGCAGCAAGGTCACGATCCTGGTGTTCACCTGGGCCGCCATCCTGTCCAGTCTCCTCATCCTGGCGCATCCCATGCGCTTCCTGCTGCTTGCGCCGGCAATCGGAGCGACGTGGATGATGATCCGGATGCCGACGCTGGATCCGGCGCTCCTGAATACGGACGGCGTGGTGGGGGCAGACGACGAAGCCGTCTGACGTCTCTCTCTTCAGTCGGTGGTGGCCTCAGGCTCGATGGCTGTGAGTCGGGCAGCGCCGGATCGGCGCGCGACCCGGCGTCAGTGTTCCCCGGCGGCCAGCGCCTTCAGTTGCTCCCTGGCGTTGTCATTCTCCGGGTCCAGCTCGAGTGACCGTTCGTAGTATTCGATAGCCAGCTGTCGATCGCCGCGGTTCATGTAGGCTTCGGCGAGGCTGTCATACACGTTTCCGGACTCCGGAGATTGTTCGACGTTGAGCAAGAACACCCGGACCGCTCCGTCGAAGTCGTCTTTGGCCATGAGCGAATAGCCGAGTGAATTGAGCGCGTCTTCCCCGAAATCGTAGGCGCCGCGACCGTAGAACCGATCGCGCAGGGCCTCGTAGTGGTCGAGCGCCGTCTCGAGGCCCCGGGCGTGATAGACCTCGCCAAGCTCCTCTCCCAGCGTCATGGGGCGTGGTCGTCCTCGATGGCACGTGTGACACCACATGTTCACCCGTTCCGGGCCACTGGGCTCAAGGGTCTTCAAAGTCTGGTTGATATCCCCCAACATCTTGAGCATTGTGCGCGCACGCTCTTTGTTCGGGTTGTCATCCGACGCGAAATCGTAGGTGCTGAGAGGTTGCCCATCATCGCCCACGTGACAGTGCGAGCACCTGACCCCCAGGGCACGCGTGAATCCTGTCATCACGGGTCGCAGGCGCTGCCCGGTCCAGTTCTCCGGCAGGACCTGGAGGTTCTCGGGATGATCCGGCCAGGTCCACTCCTGTGCAAAGGCCGGTGTCCCGGACGCGACCAGTATGACGGTCGCTGCGAAGATCGTCCATCCGGTCTCGAACTGTCTCACGTTCCCCTCCTCCACCCACGTTAGCCGCACGATGCGATCAGCCACAGAAACCCGTGCCGGCCTGTTCGGGTTCCACGGCCATTGGCATGGCCTGGCGCCTGGCGCAGATTGACATTTGTCCAACCACTCTGACTGCCGAGGGGCAAATGGGGAAACGAAGGCCCCGCTCCGGTCCCAGTATCTATGATGCGCGAGTTGCGGCCGGGTTGTCAGTGGCTCTGCGGAGGGCGCGGCGGGCGCCGGGGCATCGGGGAGAGGTCCCAACACCCATCGACGTCTCGGCTGACCGGCTCGTGGTGCTGTCGGATATGCACCGGGGGAAACGGGACCGGGCGGACGATTTTCGCCGGTGTGAGTCGGCGTATGCCAGGGCTCTGGCGCACTACGACCGTGAAGGCTACACGCTGGCCCTGCTCGGTGACGTCGAGGAGTTGTGGAAGAACCGGGTCGATTCGGTCATAGCGGCCTATGAGGACGTGTATGCTGCCGAGTCTTCCTTTCACGATGACGGTCGACTGATCCGCCTTTGGGGAAACCATGACGAGGAATGGGCTTCTCCAGCCGCAGTGCGGCGCGACCTGGGCCCTGTGCACCCGGGGGAGCCGCTCGACGTTCGGGAGTCCCTGCTGCTCGACGTGCGGTTGGGGGATCGCAGCCTGGGTCACCTCTTCCTGGTGCATGGACATCAGGGGACCGGAATGAGCGACGGTCTGGCATTCCTGGCCCGGTTCACGGTGCGGTTCGTTTGGAAGCCCATTCAGCATCTGACCGCTGTGTCCCGGAACACTCCCTCCAAGAACCGGAGAGTCCGCGAGAGACATCACCGGGCCATGCGACGCTGGGCCGAAGGACAGGAGAATCTCCTGCTGATCGCCGGGCACACGCATCGCCCGGTATTCGCTTCGGTCGCAATCGTAGACGAACTGGAGCGGAGACTCGGCCTCGACATGGAGGAGATCCGGGGCCGGGCGGAGGACCAGGTGTTCTGGGACGAGATCGTATCGGATTGCACGGACCGGGGCTGGCTCGGAGACGAGGCGCCTTGCGGACCGCCGCGCGACGACGATCCGCCGGCGCCCAATCTGTTCAATTCCGGATGCTGCTGCTTCCAAGATGGCCGGATAACCGGAATCGAGTTGGCTGATGGGCAGATCCGCCTGGTCCTCTGGGGGGGCGGGACGTCGAATGGGCGGCGCGTGCTGGCCCGAGTGGAGCTGGAAGCCGTCTATGATCGAATGTCCACGGCCGCCGGCGCGGTCGGGATCGAGATGTCACCGTAAACCCTCTCTGCCCGCCGATCATGGCGCGGCCTGGAGTCAAGCGATGCGAATTACGGTATTGGGAGCGGGTCTGGTGGGGCACGCGATGGTCCTGGACCTGGCCCGCAACGGAGAGCATGAAGTCACGGCCGTTGATCGGGACCGCTCGGCCCTGACGCGACTGGCTGGAGCGGATGGCGTCCATACTCGCGAGGCCGACCTCGGCGGCGCGGATGCCGTGCGGGAAGCGGTGGCGGAAGCGGAGCTCGTGATCAACGCCGTTCCAGGTTTCATGGGATTCGCGACGCTTCGGGCGGTGATCGAGGCAGAGCGGGATGTCGTGGACATCGCCTTCTTCCCGGAGGACCCGTTTCTTCTGGACGACCTTGCGCGCGAGCGGGGAGTGACCGTCGTCGTGGACTGCGGAGTGGCGCCAGGCCTGTGCAATGTTACGCTCGGCTACCTCGACACCTGTCTCGATCGTATCGACAGCTACCGTTGTTACGTCGGCGGATTGCCG
>JAMJQV010000121.1 GCA_023554435.1 Gemmatimonadota bacterium
AGACGTAGTTGTCGATGCGGTTTCTATACGCGGTCACCTCGCCCGTGACCCGGGCGGTGCGAAGGCGCAGTCCCAGGTCCGCGTTGAGAGATCGTTCCGGCTCCAGGGCAGGCTCTCCGAGCTGGATCGCCGCCACGCCGCCGTGGACGCCACTCGCGTACAGCTCGAAGATGTCGGGCGCGCGGAATCCGCTGCCCACGTTGGCGGCCAGCACGACTCCTTCCGCCACCTCGTAGCTGGCTCCGACGGAGCCGGTCAGCACCGTGTACTCGTGTTCGAGCAGGGCGGGGTCGGTCGTGCGCTCGTTGGGCTCGGCCTTCTGGCGTCGGTAGTCGAACCGGCCTCCGATCGCGACGGTCCATGAGCCCCCGCGCCAGTCCTCGAACACGAACGCGGCCGCGTTTACGATCTGCGAGCCGGGCTCAAGCTTGACTGGCCCCCTGGAGTCGGTGTCCTGGACCTGGACCTCGAGGCCCAGTGTCCCACTCAGGATCCCCGACGACAGCCTCCCCTCGGGATGCAGGGTTTCCACACGCCCGGTGAACGTGTCCTTCAGCAGGTCGACGGCGAAGACCGCGCCGTCCTCGATCAACTGTCCAGGAGGCGGCGCCTGCCGGAGTGCCTGCGCCCAGCTGAAGGTGGGCCGCACCACCCAGGCACCACTGAACACGGCGCCCTTCGCGGACAGGTTGGTCTGGGCCAGGTTCAGTCCGATGCCGACGGGCGGATCCTCGCTGCTGTCCACCGGCCCGCCCGCGGGCAACAGGAAGTTGTTTTCGTTCTGCCACCGGGTCAGGAGCACCTCGGCCGTGCCGAAGCCAGCCGTGACTCCCGCCAGGGCGAAGCCGGACCACTGGTCGAAGTTGGTCAGCGGAATTCGCCCCGTGTACTTTGGATCGCCCTCCCTGCCGGTCTCGAACCAGGTGGGACCGTCGGGAGCGCGGTAGTCACTTCCCGTCCTGCGCTCGAGCCCGGCGCGGTAGCCGAACGCGCTGACGGCACCGCTCACCTCTCCCTTGAGCGCCACCTCCTCGTTGTTCGAGTACAACTGCGCCTCGATCCGTCCCTCGATCGACCGGTGGCCTCCATCTCGGGTCGGCAGGTGCCGCGTGATCACGTTTACGGCTCCTCCGATGGCGCTCGATCCGTACAGCACGCTCGCCGGTCCCCGGGCCACTTCGATGCGCTGCGCCTCAGTGAGGTTGGTCTGCGGTCCGTGCCTTGCCCCGTAGCCGAAGAACTCTTGGGCGATCCCGTTCTGGAGGATGCGCACGCGGGTTCCGGTCAGGCCTCGCAGGACGGGCTTGCCCACCTGCGCGCCAGTGTACAGCGAGGCCGTGCCCGGCACGGCGTCGCGGATGACGTTGCCGAGCGAGGGGCTACGGATCTGTCTGAGCCGGTCGCTGGAAACGAGGTCCAGATTCAGAGGAGACACCAGCGGATCTGTGGCCGTGGGCGATCCGGTTACCACGAGCTCCTGGGACTCCAAGGGCTGGATCTCGAGCTGCACCTCGAGCGACGGCCGCTCGGCCGCCGCCAGGTCCACCGACACCACGCGTGTCGCGTATCCGAGTCTCTCGAACGCCACCTCGAGCGAGCGAAGAGGGAGGTCCGTGAGGAGATACGTTCCGTTAGCGCCGCTCAGCGTGCAGCGCTCGAGGGAACCGACGTAGACGCGAACCGAGGCGAGCGGCATTCCCTCCGTGTCTGTTATCCGGCCCCTCAGGCTGGCCCGGTCCGTCGATTCCTGGGCTTCAAGCAACGTCGTACCTGCCAATCCGAATCCCAGAGCCCAGAGAAATATCGTCCACAGGGGACGAACAACTGGTCTTGACGCAACGAACATGTTGAAGGCCTCCCGGCCGCTCATGAACAGGACATGCCCGGAGATCCGCGGCTCGCGCGAGGTCCGTCCGGGCTATGGTCGAGTCAGGAGAGAGCGGGAGGGGCGCGTGCTTCGAAGTACGTGTGGGAGTCGGAGCTCCAACGGGCAGTGGCCGTCGGAACCTGGCTGAGGGCGGTGGCGTCGAGGATCGAGATCGCGTCCGCGATAGCCGCGACTAGAGCATGCGCCGGAGCACTGGCACATACGGCGCAGGACTCCGCGATCTCAGATCCGTCATCGGGGCTCCCCGGGAACGGAGCCTCGTGGGATGAATGGGAGTGGATGTGGGATACGTCGTGCAGCACCTGGACCGTGAGGCTTCCAGTCAGGAACCCGGCGAGGAGAAGAACTCCGACAGGCCTCAGAGACCGCTTTCCCGATGTGCTGCGCACGATAGTCGGAGCCTCAGTTAGAGCAATCCCGGGCCTCTAATCCGCTGCGGAGTCACACTCATCGATGGTATGTTAATCCGGTGACCCCCAATGGTTCCCGCCCGGTCACACCCTTCTCGCATACGTCCAGAAAGGCTCTCCCCTGTATACGCATCGCCGGGCATGGGGATGCCCGGCCAGGATCGCGAGGATGCGCCCGACTCGATTCGGCCAGTTATTCTCCAGCGCCTCGACGAGCTCACTCTCGCGCAAAGGATGCCGGGGGATGATCTCCAGAACGGCCTCCACGGGCTGAAGGTCTCTCCGCAGCACCAGTCTCTCACCTTCGGGCGCTACCACGGTTGCCACCTGTCCCAGGATGGCCATCGCCATCCGGCTCGCACTGAGGAGGGAAATGGAAGCCGAGTATCACCGATCTTCAGGATAGTCCGCCACGGCCTCACAGCTGCGCCGGCTTCCTCCACGCCTCCGAGCAGGACATAGTACGCCGGGGACCTTCGGGAGCCCCCCGGCGAGCGGGTCAGCCGATGAGCGACCTGACGACGGCGCCCGGGATACTGCGCAGCCGCCCATCTCGATCCGTACACGCCACGACCGTACGTCCCCGCGCCAAGAGTCCATTGTCGTCAGCGCGTCTCGCTTCGTGTGAGAACGTCGCCGAGGAGCTTCTCAGCTCCCCGAGGTCAGTCCATACGAGTACGTCGTCGTCGTAGCTCGCCGACTGCCGGAATTCGATCTCGGCCACGGTGACGGGGAAGAAAACGCCCAACTCCTCGAGATTCCTCTGGGAAACGCCATTGGCCCGCAGCAATTCAATGCGCCCGAGCTCGAACCAGGACAGGTAGTGCATGTGATGCGCCTTTCCCATCTGGTCCGTTTCCGCGTAGCGAACGCGCAAATCGAAGCGACATCGCCGGACAGGCATCGACTCAGATTCCACCGGCTCGACGATTTGAAGAGTTGCCGGGCTTGCCATTCCCTCGCCTCCAGTTGTGCCTGGACACCTTGGATACCCTACATGGTCTTAGTGCAGGACCGGGGCTTCGAGGTTCCGCGATTCTCCTAGTCGCGCCCACCGTATGAGAGGATCATGAAGCATAAAGGGGGATCAGGGTCCGGCAGCCGTATCCATGTCGGCGAGAAGACCGAGAGGGACCCGGAGAGAACGGGCGCTCGCCGGACCTACTCCATCGAAATGCGCTCGTGGGCGGCCACCCACAGCACTTCGTTCAGTGACGGGTGTCTCAGGAGTAGCTCCGAGCCCTTCTGGCGGAGGCGCTCTTCGGTGAAACCCATGACCACCAGGTCGGCCTCGGATGACTTCGCCTGCACGAGACTGCTGAAATCGATCCGGTCGTCCGTGCCTATGATCTGCACTTTGCGCGACGATACGGGGATGCGGCCCTCACGGATCATGGTGTGCAACTGCTCCGTGCGCTCTGCGGCCTGCGCCTTCGGGTAGGCCGCGAAGATCTGGAGGTCGGCCTCGGCCCAGTCCGGATGACCCAGCAGGATGTACGTCAGGAGGATCATCAGGTTGGCGTTTCGATGATCGTGCCACGTAAGCCAAACGTGAATGTCGGCCAGGTTACCGAAATGGTGGTCGCCGTGGCGGAGCACCAGCGAGTCCATGTCGGCGCTGCCCGCCAGGAAGATCCCGGACCGGCACTCGTCCACCACCGACTCGTCGTCGTGCTCGGAGAACTCGAACAGCATGGTGTTGTTATCCACCCCGGCAATGCCCGGCGCCTGCAACGTCTGCGCGAGGGCGGACCGCATCGACGGACTCACCATGGTGTCGAAGAACACGCCGCTGGGCCGGCGGGTCGTGGTCCGTATCAACCGGTCCAGCACCTTGCGGCTCTCGGCGTACGTCTCCGAGTTCAGGAGCCCCTCGATGTAGTGCAAGTAGGTGCCGAAGCCGTACCGGTAGCACAGCCACGACAGCATGCGGATCGGCGCCGAGCGATCGAATGTGCGGCTCGTGATCGTGATGATGCTGGGGCGCCACTCCACCGGGGGCGTCTTCTGCAGGCGTATCTGCATGTTCCGCGTGGCCTGCGCAATCACGCCCTGGAAGATCGTCCCGATATCGTCGTCCGGGCTGCCGCTGGTCAGCTGAATCGTCTTGTACAGCGCAGCCATGATCACGATCGCAGCCACCGCGTACCCGGGGCTCATCTGGAACATCAGCAGCAGGCACATGATCGCGCCGACCAGGCTCAGGTACCACTTGGTCCTGAACGATGGCCGATACGAGGGACGCGCCGCGAAGTGCTCCAGGAAGCTGATCGCGCACAGCGACCCGTACGTCACCATGAAGAACATGGAGATGATCCCGGCGACCACGTCCACGTTGCCCACCAGCACGACCATGAAGGCGATGGCCCCGGTCAGCAGGGTGGCGTTGCGCGGATCGTTGGCCTGTCCGATCCCTTTGGCGAGGAACCCCGAGATCCCATCGCCCGGCAGGATCCGGTCGGCGGCCAGGGCCTGTAGAGTTCGGGGCGCCACCAGGATCGAGCCGATCGCCGACGACAGCGTCGCCGCAGCCAGTCCGATCGGGATGATGGGGGACCACAGCGCGATGTCGGCCATGACGAGCCGATTCGTGTCGGCGAGCAGCTCGGTGGGAGCGGAAGTCGCGAGCTTCCAGGCGATCAGGACGTAGGCTCCCATGCCCACCAGGGTGGCCGAGAGTATGCCCAGGGGGATGGAACGCCTCGGATTGGCCAGGTCTCCCGAGAGACCGACCCCTGCCGTCATCCCTGTGAAGGCCGGGAACACGATGGCGAACACGACGATCAGCGGGTCTGCGTCTAGCAGCTCGCTCCTCAGGATGGCGTCCGAGGCCGTCGCACCCTCCACCGGCTTTCCGAGGAAAAAGAGCACGAGTGAGACGGCCAGTACGCTCACCACGATCCACAGTGCCGTAACCCCGATATTCGCGCCGCGGGTGAGCATGAGCGCGAGCAGGAGAATCAGCGCCGGAACGGTGATCAGGCGCAGGTCGAGCGCGAATCCGGTCAGGCTCTCGAACGCGGGGCCCAGTATCCGGAAGGCCTCGCCGAAAGCGATGATGTAGAAGGCCACCGAGATGGCCTGCGAAAAGTAGAGGGCGATGCCGATGGCTCCACCGATCGTGGTTCCGAACGAGCGAGAGATGATGAAGTACTCACCGCCGCCCTCCACCCGCCGGTTGGTCGCGATCTCGGCGATCGCCAGGGCCGTGGGAATCGTGACCGCGTGGCCGAGCGCGATGATCCACAGGGTGCCCAGGAAGCCCGCGTGCGCCACGGCGTAGCCGAAACGCAGGAAGAGGATCGCACCCAGGATGGTGCTGACGCTCGCCAGGAAGACGGGCGCGGTTCCGAAGCCGTGACCGCGCGTGTTCCCGCTCGAAGATGGCCGCCGCTGACTCTTGTTCAGCGCGCCCAAGGCTGCCTCCGCTGCGAACGTGAGACTTCAGACCGGAAGGGTCGGGGCCGAATCGCTCCGACTTCCGGCACGATGCGGTCCGCGGCGGAGGAGAGTCAAGTTGTTGCCGGATCCTGATCCGACAGGTCCGTCCACGCATCCACGGCCGCCGGCGTCGCTGCCCATAGCAGAAGCGTCATGCATACGGCCGAGGCGACGCACCACATGCACGTGGCCCCGATCACGAACGGTTCGAGCACCGTGAGGTAGATCGAGAAGAGCGTCCCGACGAGCGCCACGAGCCACAGCCCAACGGCGACCACGGCACTCGCGGC
>JAMJQV010000122.1 GCA_023554435.1 Gemmatimonadota bacterium
CCGTGGTGTCCGTGTTCTCGTCCACGCTGAACGAGTTGGGCAGGAGGTCGCTGGGCGACTCGTTCGTGCCGGTGCCACCAGTCCGCGTGGCGACGCGAGGAGAAACCGCGATCGGCCTGTATCGGCCGGGAAGCCTGTACGTGAGCGTATTCCTGGATGCGGACGGAGACGGAATCTGGGATGCCGACGAGCTGCCGGCGTCCGACGTGTCGCTTTCGGTCAGCCGGAATGGAGAGCCCTGGGTCCTGCGCACGGGCGCCGATGGTGCGATCTCGCTCTCATCTCTCGCCCCCGGCACGTACGTGATTCAGGCGGATCCGGAGACGCTTCCCTCGCGTGCGCTTCCGGCGGAGGTGCGGTCGGCAGAGGTGAGGGGCCGTGAGTCTACCGAGGTGCTGATTCCCGTCCCGATGCGGCAGATCAACTTCCGCAAGTTCGGCAGCGACGACTGACGCCGCTGTCGGAGTCGCGCGGAGGGGGGTAAGCCGGGTTCTGTAAGCGGGACGAGCCCGCCGAGGCCATCTCTCTGGGACGCCGGTCACCCGACGCCTCTTGCGGCCTACCCGGAGCTCGAACGGGACGGGCAGCCCCTCGCTCCTGTTTGGCCTTGCTCCCGGTGGGGTTTGTCGTGCCGCGGCCGTTTCCGGCGCGCGCGGTGGGCTCTTACCCCACCGTTTCACCCTTGCCTGTGCGTGCGGTCGAAACCGTCCGCCATCGGCGGTCTATTCTCTGTGACACTTTCCATCGCCTTGCGACGCCCGGGTGTTACCCGGCACCGTGCCCTGCGGAGCCCGGACTTTCCTCGAGCCGAGCCTCGCGGCCGACCCGCGACCTCATCCCCCTCCGCGGCTCCAGCACCAGTATACACTTTCGGGGAGACGTATGTTTTCCATGGTGGCGGGATCTCCCCCCTTGAAACTAGACTATGCCGCTCGCTACTCCCGCCGGTCAGGCCCAAACGCGCCGGGGGCGGAGCGTGTTCTTTGAGAGGGACACCGGAGCCCGGGCGCGTGCGGCTGCCGGCAGAGAGACCCTGGAGCCTCGATGATTCGGATTGGATGCAGAACGCTGCTGGTCGTGACGGTTGTCTCGGCTGCGATGGCGGGCCCGTCGGTGGCCCAGGAGCCGCCACAGGCGGACTACTACGTCTACGTGGCCGCAGAATCGCAGGACGAGGTGGCACTCGTCCGCTTCGGACCCGGCGGCGCCGAGGTGAGTCGGACCATCGAGGCATCGCTCAACCCGACGGACATCGACGGCCCGCACGGAATCGCTGTCTCGCCGGATGGGTCCAATTGGTACGTGTCGATCGCGCACGGTCTTCCGTTCGGGCAGATACAGAGGTTCGCGACCGGATCCGATCGAAAGCTGGGTGCCGCACAGGTCGGGCTGTTCCCGGCCACCATGTCGGTGACGCCGGGAGGGTTGCTGTTCGCGGTCAACTTCAACCTCCACGGCGATCCGGTGCCGAGCTCGGTGTCGGTGGTCGAGACCGGATCCATGACCGAGATCCGGAAGGTCACGACCTGCGCCATGCCACACGGATCGAAACTGTCGCCCGACGCCCGGCGACACTACTCGGTCTGCATGATGGACGACCAGCTGGTTGAGATTGACGTGCCGAGTCTCGACGTGAGCCGGCGGCTGTACCTCGAGCCCGGTGCGGAGCGAGATCTCCCCCCGGGAACGGCGGAGTCGTCGAGCGCCGTCGGGAACCGGCCGGGCTCCGGTGGCACCGCGCGCTGTGGACCGACCTGGGTGCAACCGTCCCCGGATGGCGGTCGCGCATGGATCGCGTGCAACAAGAATCGTGAGGTGCTGGAGGTCGACCTGGACGCCTGGCAGGTGACGCGACGATTCGCCACCGGAGCGGGGCCGTACAACCTGGATGTGACACCCGACGGCACGACGCTGGTGGTCACGTACAAGGGCGATCATGCAGTCGGGCTGTTCGCCCTCGCGGACGGGTCGGAGAGGGCGGTCGTTCCGAGTTCGCGGCGCATACCGCACGGCGTTGCGGTGAGCCCGGACTCCCGGTACGCCTTCATCACCGTCGAGGGCGTTGCCAACGACCCGGGTACGGTGGACGTGATCGACCTCGAGACGGGAACGCTCGCGGCCTCGGTGGACGTCGGCAGGCAGGCGGGCGGAATCGGGTTCTGGAAGATGGAACGGAAGCAGGATCGAAAGTAAGATCTGAAGTATGACCGAGAGCGGCGGGGGGCGGGTCTGAAACCTCGGCCTCGCGTCACTCGTCGAACCATGCAGGGTCGGGCTGGCAGGCGCCCCGACCTACATAGACACGCAAGCATACCAGGAGATGGAGATGTCCAACTGCACGCAGGGATGGCCGGCGAGAATCAGGCTGGTCGCAATCGCCGCTGCACTGATGGCTTTCGCGATTCCCGGCACCGCGGTGGCGCAGTCGACCGACGAGGAGCGCTCCGCCACCGGCTTCGAGCTCACGGGTTACGTCGGCGCCCTTCTTCCCCTGGCCAAGCTGGCGGAGTCGGGAGACTCGCTCACGGCCGAGTTCTCGACCAAGGTCGCGTACGGCCTGGGGCTCGAGTACTGGTTCGGCAACTTCGGTATCCAGCTGCAGGGGAACTACTCGAACCCGAGTCTGACGCTCCAGATCATCGAAGATGCGGGCAGCTTCCCGATCTCGGTCAAGCTCGGCAACACCGACGTCTGGATGGCAGCGGCCAACATTCTGTGGCGTCCCCAGCTCTCGGGCCCCGCGGCGGTGGTGCGACCCTACTTCGGGGCGGGCCCGGCCATGGTGAAGGTCATGTATCCCACAGACGGTGAGTTCGACATCCAGGACGAGACACGCTTCGCGATCTCGCTCGTGGGTGGGGCGCAGGTGGAGCTCAGCAAGGGTTGGTTCGTGCGACTCGACGTCCGCGACTACATTTCCAAGCTCGACACGGAGCCGTTCGAGACGACCAAGACTCAGAACGACCTCGTCACAACATTCGGCGTCGGTTACGCTTTCCACTGAGGTAGGCCGGTCAGGCCCGCCGTGCAGGGGGGGCCGGCGGCCAACGGAAGGCGACATGGGAAATCTGCAGCCACGCGTCCTCGTGTCCGAGGAGGACATCAAGAAGCGGGTCGTCGAGTTGGCGGCGATCATCGAGCGGGACTACGCCGGGGCGGATGAGATACTCCTCCTCGGCGTCCTTCGTGGAGCTTTCATATTCCTGGCGGACCTGGCCCGCGAACTGACGGTGCCTCGACGCATCGACTTCATCGCCCTGTCCAGCTACGAGAACGGCTCGAACTTCGCCGGCGGTGTGCGGTTGATCATGGACTCGAGGATCAACGTCACGGGCAAGCACGTGCTCATCGTCGAGGACATCCTCGATTCGGGCCGCACCCTCTCCTACCTCCTGGAGACCTTCGAGGCCCGCCACCCGGCTTCCCTGAGGAGTTGCGTCCTCGTCCGGAAGCCCGGCCAGCAGGTTGAGGTCGACGTGGACTACATTGGTTTCGACATCCCCGACGAGTGGGTCGTGGGCTATGGCCTCGACTATGGTGACCATTACCGCGCACTTGCCTACATTGGTGTCATCGAGCCCGATGTAGAGGCCGACGACTGAGCGCGACCGCATGGGAAGGGCCTTCGTTTCAGGCCTTTCGGTAGGGTTCGCGTCACAAAGTCCCATGCCGGGACCTTGTGACAGGATGTCCCACGTCACGACCCTCCCCACAGGCCGGGATCGCCGGTGACAGCCCGGTTTTCCGCCACATTCCGGGGCGCCACAGGGGGATGCTGACAGGCATGGATGATGCACCACGGGGTGCGGCTTCGTGCGGCTAGCACTGGCAGGCACAGGGGCTTCGGGGGACTGGGTCGGGACCGGTGGCCGCCCTGAGGAGTAGCGGAATTACCCGAACAATGACGAGAGATCTCGTGGGTGACGATACAGCTGTGAAAACGCGCGTGGACACCAGCCGGGTGAAGACGATTCGGCAACCGCAGTGCACGGTCGAAGTGGTCTCCGATTCCGGCGAAGGTGCCCAGAAGTGCGGGCAGACGTTCGGCGCCGTCGGCGCCAAGATGGGCAACGGCGTGTGGACCGTCGAGATCATCCCGGCGGAGATCCAGCCGCCGCCGCGCAGCCCGGCCGGAGCCAGCGGGAACCGGATCCGGATCGGCGAGGGAGTGGTGACCAACTGGGGCGATCGAACCAACGTCGCCATCGCGTTCAACGAGCAGGTCCTGCTCGCCCGTCATCGCCTGAATGCCATCGAGGACAACGCGATCCTCCTGGTCGAGAACATGTGGGCCACCCACAAGGACGAAGACATTCAGGCCGAGTGGCGCGCGGCGATGGAGGAGCTCGGGCAGGCCAACTACCGGATCATCGAAGTCCCGATGGAAGAGGAGTGCCTCACCATCGTGGACAACGCCCGCAAGGGCAAGAACATGTTCGCGCTCGGCATCCTGTGCTGGATGTTCGATCGGGACATGGAGATCACTCGTGACGAGATCGCCCACGCGTTCCGGAAGAAGGCCCCAGAGATCACCGAGCGGAACCACGAGCTCCTGGAACTAGGGTACTCGTGGGCAGACGCGCACCTCGAGGTGCGGGTCCAGGTGGAGCCGCACCTGTCGGCCGAGAACACGCTGGTGATGAACGGAAACCAGGCGATCGCCTACGGTGCAGTGGCTGCGGGGATGGACCTGGCCGCCATGTACCCGATCACGCCGGCGACCTCCGTGTCGCATCAGCTGGGCGAGATGTTCTACAAGTTCGGCGGCGTGGTGCATCAGGCGGAGGATGAAATCGCCGCCGCGGGTGTGGCGATCGGGGCCTCGTACTCCGGCAAGGTGGCGTTCACGATCACCTCCGGCCCAGGACTGGCCCTGAAGACCGAGTTCCTGGGCCTCTCCGTGATGTCCGAGATCCCCCTGGTCCTGGTGGACGTCCAGCGGGGCGGACCCAGCACGGGACTCCCCACCAAGGTGGAGCAGTCGGACCTGCTTGCGGCCATCTTCGGTCAGCCGGGGGACGCGCCGCACGTGGTGATGGCCCCGGCCACGATCGAGGAGTGCTTCCACTCCATGATCACGGCGAGACGGATCGCGGAGACGTTCCGCACGCTGGTGATGGTGCTGACGGACGCGAACCTGGCCAC
>JAMJQV010000123.1 GCA_023554435.1 Gemmatimonadota bacterium
GTGGAAGACAGCGGTGAAGAACGGGACCTGAGAACGTACGGATCGGGAGGTCAGCAGCGTACGGCGGCGATCGCCCTCAGGCTCGTGGAGGCCGATACGCTGCGCGAGAAGCTGGGCCGGGATCCGATCTATCTGCTGGACGACGTGTTCGCCGAGCTCGACAGGGACCGGGCGGAGCGGGTCGTCCGTTTGCTGGACGAGGGCCGCTCGGGGCAGGTGCTTCTCACGGCCCCCAAGCCGGCGGACGTGGAGCTGAGGGGCGGTGGCCTGGCCCGGTGGAGGATTCGCGAAGGCGTGGTGTTCACCGATGGTTGAGTCGCGATCCGGAGAGTCGAAACGGGCCCGGTGGCGAAGAGCGCCGGGAGACCCGAAGAACCGCAAGGCGCCGCCCGAGAGGGTGAGCGGCCTGATCGGGACGATGTTCGCCCGCCTCGGAATCGCCGAGAAGGTGGAACGGGCTTCGGTGGTCGCCGAGTGGGAGGACCTGGTCGGTGCTCACATCGCGCGGGTAGCCCGCCCGGTGAGGGTGCAGGGAGAAACGCTATTTGTGGCGGTTGAAAGCGCGTCCTGGCGTATGGAGCTGTCGATGATGCGTCCGCAGTTGATGCGGAAGCTGAACGCGGGCAAGCGACAGGGACGAATAGAGAGAATCGTGTTCGTGCAGGCGGACGGAAGGGTTTCGGAGGAACGGGATGGCCAAGGCTAAAGGAAACGCTGGGCAGGACAAGGGCGATTATACGTCCCGCCAGATTCAGGTCCTCAAGGGTCTGGAGGCGGTACGGAAGAGACCCGGCATGTACATCGGGTCTACGTCGGCTCGCGGGCTGCACCACCTGGTGTACGAGGTGGTGGACAACTCGATCGACGAGGCGATGGCCGGCTATTGCTCCGGCATTGAGGTGGTGATCCACGCGTACGACTCGATCACCGTTTCGGACGACGGGCGAGGAATCCCGGTCGACATCCACCCCACCGAGAAGGTCCCCGGGGTCGAACTGGCGCTGACCCGGCTACATGCCGGCGGTAAGTTCGACAAGGAGTCCTACAAGGTCAGTGGTGGCCTGCACGGAGTGGGCGTTTCCGTGGTGAACGCGCTCTCGGAGCGTCTCAGCGTGGAAGTGAAACGCGACGGCTTCGTATGGACGCAGAGCTTTCAGCGCGGCGTCCCGGACGGTGAGCTGGCCAAGGGAGCCAAGACCAGGGAAACCGGTACGACGGTTCATTTCACGCCGGATCACGAGATCTTCACCGAACTGCAGTACAGTTGGGACACGCTCGCCAACCGGTTGCGCGAGCTCGCGTACCTGAACGCGGGCGTCAGCATCGCGCTGCGCGACGAGCGCCGCGCCGCGGAGGGTGAGGTGCGGGAGGAGCGGTTCTTCTACGAGGGTGGCATCTCCCAGTACGTGGAGTACCTGCGTGGCAGCAAGAATCCCCTTCACGACGAAGTCGTCTACCTGAAAGGGGCGCAGGAGGGGACGGAGATCGAACTCGCCATGCAGTACACGGACGGGTACAACGAGGACACGTTCACGTTCGTGAACAACATCAACACGCACGAGGGCGGCACGCACCTCTCAGGCTTCAAGGCGGCGATGACCCGCACGATCAATGCGTACGGGAGCAAGAACGCCAAGAAGGACGCACCGAGCCTCTCAGGAGACGATGTGCGAGAGGGTTTGGTAGCCGTTCTATCGGTGAAGGTCCTCGAGCCGCAGTTCGAGGGGCAGACCAAGACGAAGCTCGGCAACAGCGAGGTCCGCGGCATCGTCGAAAGCCTCGTGAACGACAAGCTGGGGACGTGGCTCGACGAGAACCCGTCCTCCGCCCGGCGGATCATCGAGAAGGCCGTGCAGGCAGCCCGGGCGAGGGAAGCGGCCCGCAAAGCCCGCGATCTGACGCGGAAGAAGTCAGCCCTCGAGACGGGGGTGCTTCCGGGTAAGCTGGCGGACTGTTCGAGCCGCAACGCTTCGCTGTCCGAGATCTACCTGGTCGAGGGAGACAGCGCCGGTGGTTCGGCCAAGCAGGGCAGGGATCGCGAGTTTCAGGCCATTCTTCCTCTCAAGGGCAAGATCCTGAACGTCGAGCGGGCCCGGATCGACAAGATCCTGTCCAACGACGAGATCCGGGCCATCATTACCGCGATAGGGTCGGGGATCGGAGAAGAGTTCACGCTGGATGCAGCCCGGTATCACAAGATCGTCATCATGACGGATGCCGATGTGGATGGCGCGCACATTCGGACGCTGCTCCTCACGTTCTTCTTCCGCCAGATGCAGGAGCTGATCGAAGCCGGTTTCGTGTACATCGCCCAGCCCCCTCTGTACCGCGTGTATCGTGGCAAGAAGGAGCTCTACTGCTACAACGAGGACGAGCGAGTCCGGGCCGTCAAGGAGTTTTCGAACGGCAAGGGGAAAGGCACGGTCAACATCCAGCGCTACAAGGGACTCGGTGAAATGAACCCGGAGCAGCTGTGGGAGACCACGATGAATCCGGAGCACCGCACGCTGCTCCAGGTCACGATCGACGAGGCGACCGAAGCGTCACTCCTGTTCGAGCGCCTGATGGGCGGTGACGTGGAGCCTCGACGCAAGTTCATCGAAGAAAACGCGAAGTTCGTCAGAAATCTGGACGTCTAGGACCGAGGCCCGGCATGGAAACCAAGCGCACGGTCGTTCCGGCGGCGGAAGAGATCCTCGGAGGGTACTTCCCGGTGCTCGATCACGGCTTCGTATCGCTGATCGACTACATGGGCACCGACGAGAGCATCGAGCAGGCGGCACGGGTCAGCTACGGCTTCGGCACGCGCAAGACCAGCCAGACCCGCGGACTCGTGCGCTACCTGCGCCGGCATCGACACACGACGCCATCCGAGATGGTCGAGCTCAAGTTCCATTGCGCGATGCCGATGTTCGTGGCCCGGCAGTTCGTGCGACACCGGACGGCCAATATCAACGAGTACAGCGCTCGCTACAGCCTCATGCCGCTGCTGTTCTACAAGCCGGACTACGAGGACTTTGCCATCCAAAGCGCCTCCAACCGCCAGGGGCGGGAAGGGGACTCCGCGCCGCGCGAGATCTACGAGGATGCGGTGCGCCGCTGGGAAGAGGTGCGAAGTCTCTCCAGCGACACGTACGGCTGGCTGGTCGAGGAGGACGTGGCCCGGGAACTGGCGCGAATCGACCTGCCTCTCTCCACGTATACCCAGTGGTATTGGAAGATCGATCTCCACAACCTGTTCCACTTCCTCAGCTTGCGGGCGGATTCACACGCCCAGTGGGAAATCCAGGAGTTCGCCAGGGTCATGGCAGGGATGATGAAACGGGTCGCGCCGCTCAGCTACGAGGCCTGGCTGGACTACGAGTTTGCCGGCGAGCACATGAGCCACGGAGAACTCGAAGCCCTGCGAGCCCTGATCGATGCCGGAGACGATGGGGTACGAGCCCGTGATGGGGCGTCTCTCGATGTCGAGGGCCTGAAAGGCACCGGTCTCTCGAAGCGTGAGGCCCTCGAGTTGATCGAGAAGCTGCGTCCCACCGAGCGCCCGGACTTCGAACTCGACCTGTCCCGGATGCAATCTCCCGAAGTGTTCCAGTCGCGCATGCAGGCGGCCGTTCCAGGCGACTTCGAGTAGCCGCTGTCGCCGTCGGATCAGGCATGACTGGGGCCAACTGCCACCCGGCGGCACTTTTGTCCGAGTATTCCGTACAAGCACTGTGTCGTGGGGCAGGGGGCCGCGGAGTTGGACAGGAGGCAACGGATGCGGGAAGGAACGCCCGTCTGCAAACTGGGTGTCGTTCTGATGATGCTTGGGGCAATGGCTCCCGGCAGCCTGGCGTCCGTTCCACAGCAGGTTTCCCAGGTCCAGACGCACGCCGATGCCGCCGAGCTGAACGCGCTGGCGGAGGCTGGCGGTCTCAAGGCCACCGGTGCCTTCCCGTTCGACTACCAGTACCTGGCGTTTCACGGGGGCTCTCCTGAATTCGTAGCCCTGTGGGCCGCGGCCAGCGTAGAGGCGGGCCGCATCCGCGGCGTGTTCGACGGAGGCTGGAAGTACTCGCTGTCGCTCGGCCTCGAGCTCTTCCGGGACGACTCGCTGGTGGTCGCCAAGACCCGCAGGACCGACTTCGTGTTCAGTCGGCAGGTGGCCGACACGACGCGGGACGGATTCCCTCTGCAGGCCATGGTGAGCGTGCCGCCCGGCGAGTACGACTACCGCCTGGTGATCAAGGACGAGAACTGGCCGGACGATCGGTCGGTCAACCTGGTGCAGGGGAGCCTCACGGTTCCCGCGTTCGATGTCACGGGGCCCGTGGTCAGCTCGATCGCAGTGGCCTCGGATTCGAGCGGCACGTTCGAGCCGGCGGTTGGCGTCGACTTGCAGCTCAACGCCGCGGCGATCGTCGAGAAGGCCGCACGCCCCTTCATCTATTTCGAGGTGTATGGGCTGACTCCAGGCGCCAGCTACCGCGGTGAGATCAAGCTGTCCTCGACCTGGGTGTCGCGGGGCCGGGGAGAGCAATTCACGGGGCCGTATCAGCCATTTCAGATGCAGTATCGTGGGAGTGTACCGGCCGATCCGACAGTCCCGGTGAGGGCCGTGATGCGCCTGGATACGCGGGACGCGGAACCCGGACCGTACGAGGTCCAGGTGAGGGTGACGGATCTCGAGACCGGTGTCCGGAGCGAGATTCGGAAGGCCCAGCTGAAGATACGGCCGCCCAGCACCCGGGCGGCCCCGATCACGGAAGTCGAAGTGCGGACCGACGGAGGTTCAGAGGGAAGGTGAGGATGACGAGAGTGATGTCTGACTTCTACCGCGGCCTGGCAGTGGCGGCGTTGGCCGGGCTGTTCGGATCGGTGGCTACCCGTGATGTCCACGCCCAGACGATGCCGGCTCAGGTCTATTTCGACCTGACCAACCGGGGATACGAGAAGCTGGCAAATCGGATCTCGAAGAAGCTCGAGCTGAGGGCGGACCCGGACGACGAGGACGTGCAGTCCTTGCTCGACCGGTGGGAGCGCGAGGAAGGCGGACCGGACGGCGGCTGGGACTACATCGCCGTGACCCGGCTGTGGCTTCGCGCGGGCAGCGCGGCACAGGCCGAGATGGCCCTGATGGAAGCCGAGGCGTCCGGCGAAGTTCCCGCACCGATCCTGTTGCTGGACCAGGCACGCGTCGCCTTTCTGGGCGGTCAGATGGATCTTGCCGAAGAGGCGTACTGGAAGGGTTGTGAGGGGGCGGGCGAGACGGCATACAAGGAATACTGGCTTGATATCGAGGTGCTCGCGACCCCGGAAGAGATGGACGACTGGGACCGGTTTCGCCGGCTGCCGATCTCGCAGACGGACCTCTGCAGCCACTTGAGACATTTCTGGAACGAGCGTGCGCTGACCTCGGCGATGGAGGTGAAACAGCGCATGTCCATTCACTTCGCCCGCACGCGGTATGCCCTCGACAACTACCGGCGACGGGGCTCGAGGAAAGGAGCCACGTTCTCCAACAGGCTTGGCCGGCCGACGAACTCGGCGTACGACGATCGCGGACTGCTCTACGTACGAATGGGCGAGCCAGATCGTCGCACCAGCTTCGCGGGCAACCCCAATATCGGGCAGGACGCGGTCAGCGCCGAGTGTTACCAGCCCAACGAGACGTGGGGCTACGACTACCCGGGTGAGACGCGCGTCTATCATTTCTCGTCGAATACGGGAGCGGACGACTACTGGCTGATCGAGAACCTGGGCCTCGTCTACCGCTGTGGAGATCCAGCGGCGTCGCTGGCCGGGACATCCGGCGCGGCGATCAGCGGTGTGCTTACGCCGGTTAACGAGAACCGCTTCGTGGCCCTGGGGCCGGCTGCCGCGCTCGTGTTGCAGGACCTGTATCGGTCCAGGCAGGGAGTGGACCCGAGATACGCCGGGATCGCGCAGCAGATGAACACCGACCTGGGCCGGAACGTGTTCAGCGACCAGACGGGCCTCTCGAGCGGTTCCGACGCGCTGAATGCGCAGCGGGTGCTGTCCACCGAAAGGGACTGGACGCTGGCCGACGGCACGTTCGCCGTCGACTCGGTCCCGGATCGACCTCCAGTGGCTGCCGACACACGCCTGCTCGTCGAAGAGCTCCAGTTTCTCAGCCCCGCCGAGGGGAAGAATCGCGTGTGGATCAACGCGGTGATCGAGGCGGAGAAGCTCACGCCGGTGGCCCTCCCCGGAGGTGAGTTTCGCTACCGGGTCAACGCGCGGTGGGTGATCGTGGACGCCAGCGGTGAGTCTCAGGTACGTAACTCGTCCTTCGAGGCGGTGACACCGAGAAGGCTCGGCCGGGACGAGAGCCTTCCCGTCCGGTTGGCGGCCGACCTCCTCCCGGGGCAGTATCGCTACTCCCTTCTCGTGCGCGACAGCCGACTGGCTCCCGGGCAGGAACAACTGTCCGGCAACTACCGCCGGGTCAACATGACGGTTCGTGAACTCAGTGCCGGCGCTCCGGCTCTGTCCGATGTCGCTGTCGCGGCCGATTCGGGAGGCGTCTGGTCGCCCGGTGGCGGGATCCGGTTGCGTCCCAGTCCGGCACACCTGACCGGGGCGGACGGCGTGGGCTACATCTACTTCGAGGTCTACAACCTGACCCCGGGAGGCCAGTACACGACGCAGGTCCGGCTCGAGCCTGAGGGCGGTGACGAGGATGACGCGTTTGAACTGTCGTTCCCCGGAGACGGGGCCACGGACGCGAGCCGGATGGCGAGGCGACTGCTTCGCGTCGACCTGAGGGACACCGAGCCTGGCAGCTACGTGATGCAGGTCTCGGTCACCGATGAAGCGACCGGTGCCTCTACGCTGCCGTACTACACGTCGGTGATGGTGAACCGGACGGCTCCCTGATCGGATGGCGGCCGTGAGAGTCGAGTTCGCTCTCTGCGCGCTGGCGACCCTCTGCTGCGCGGCCACACCGGCGCTCTCCCAGACCATGCCCGGTCCGGCGTATCACGATCTGCTGGCCGGCGGCAACGAGCGCCTGGCCCGCGATCTCACGCGCCTCCTGGACCTGCGGGCCAACCCCGATCGGGACGACGTGGACGACTTCCTCGACCGGTGGGAGGACGCTGGGGACGGGCCCCGGTCGGGATACGACTGGCTGGCCGTCGCCCGGATGTGGCTGCGGGCAGGGGAGGCCAAACGGGCGGAGTCGGCCCTCGATCGAGCCGAGCGTGGGATACCGGAGGCTCTCTTCCTGATCGACCGGGCGCGAATCGCCTTTCTGCGTGGCGACGTCTCCGGGACGGGGGACTACTGGGCGGCGTGTGGGATCGCTGACGAGACGGCGTCCACGGAGATGTGGCTCGACATCGAGGTCCTCGCCACTCCCGACGAGTTGGCCGCGTGGGGCAGGTTTCGCACCCTGCCCGCGGGCGATCGCGACGACTGTTCGTTCCTCCGGCGCTTCTGGAACCGCCGGGCGGCCGCGGCCGGAATGGGAGTCGACGAGCGAATCCTGTCGCACTACGAGCGAAGCCGGTACGCGCTCGAGCACTACCGGCGACGCGGCCGGGTCCGGCCTCGCTTCGCCGCCCGTCTGGGTCGCCCCACGAATTCGGTGTACGACGACCGGGGTCTGCTCTACGTCCGCATGGGGGATCCTGATGAGGTCGCGATCCACGGCGGCAGCGACTGCATCGAACCGAACGTGTCATGGGCCTATGACCGTCCGGGTGGATACCGGGTATTCCACCTGTCTCCGGGCGGTGCGGTCGACGACTGGTACCTGCTGGAGAACCTGGCCATGGTGTACCGGTGCGGTACGTGGGACCGGAACCCGATGGTCGCGATCTCGCCTCTGTTGCTGGACATACCCGGCCCTCCTTTCTACGACCTGTACAGGTCT
>JAMJQV010000011.1 GCA_023554435.1 Gemmatimonadota bacterium
ATCCGGATCGTGAAGGCGTACGGGCGCGAAGCGGACCGGTCGGAAGCGTTCGCGGGCCTGAACGCCGAGTACCGGCGGCGGAACATGGACCTGGCCAAAATCTGGGGAGCCTTCTTCCCCGTCTTGACCTTTCTCGGCGGGCTGGGATCGGTGCTCGTCCTTTGGGTCGGAGGCCAGGAGGTGATCGCCGGCGCCATCACGGTGGGCGATTACGTGGCGTTCGGGTTCTACCTGGTGCTGCTGATGTGGCCCATGATCGCCGTGGGCTGGGTCACCAACCAGATCCAGAGGGGAGCGGCTTCGATGGGGCGCATCAACTCGCTCCTGGCGGAGCCGCACGTCGTGGAAGACCCGACCGACCCGGTCTCGCCGGCCGCCATGCGGGGAGCCGTCGAGTTCCGCGACGTCTCGTTCCGCTATCCGGGCACCGAGCGCTGGGTGCTGAAGAACGTGTCGTTCCGTATCGAGCCGGGGCAGACGGTGGCCGTGGTCGGAGGAACGGCGAGCGGCAAGAGCACTCTCGTGCGGCTCATCCCGAGACTGTACGACGTCGGCGCGGGCAGCGTCGAGGTAGACGGGGTGGACGTGCGACAGATGCGACTCGAGGAACTGCGAGACTCGGTGGCCATGGTGCCGCAGGAGCCGTTCCTGTTCAGCATGTCGCTCCGGCAGAACCTGACCATGGGCGACCGGGAGGTCACGGAGTCCGATCAGCTGGACCGGGCGCTCGACATTGCGCAGCTCCGGTCCACGCTCGGCGTGCTGCCCGACGGCCTGGACACGTCGCTGGGTGAACGCGGCATCAACCTGTCGGGGGGACAGAAGCAGCGGGCCACGATCGCGCGCGCCCTGTACCGCGAGACGCCCATTCTGGTCCTGGACGATTCCCTGTCGGCGGTGGATACGGTCACCGAAGAGGCCATCCTCGGAGGGCTCAAAGAGTTCATGGCGGATCGAACGGCGATCGTCGTTTCACACCGCGTCACGGCGGTGGCCGGCGCCGACGCGATCCTGGTACTGGAGGACGGGGAGCTGGTCGAGACCGGGACGCACGCCGAGTTGCTTGCCCGGGGCGGGGTATACGCGCGGCTGCTCGAGCGCCAGCTCCTCGAGGAAGAGCTTGAGCGGGAAGAGGCCGTCTAGCCGCCTCCCGCAGCCTGGCGCCCCCGTGTCCGTCTAGATTCGCTCCAGGATGAACGAAGGCGTGAACTGCGTCGCCCACCCGGCCAACGCCGTGAAACGACCGCTCGCCAGCAGCAGACCCACCCCGATCAGCATCAGGCCGCTCACCCTCTCCACCCACGGGATCCAGCGCTTGAACCGGTCGAACGTGGACAGGAACCACGACATGGCGAGGGAGCTGAGCAGAAACGGCACCGCGAGTCCCAGGGAGTAGAAGCCCAGCAGCACCAATCCATCGGTGAGCGTCTGGCGGGTGGCGGCGAAAGTCAGGATTCCGCCCAGGATCGGTCCGATGCACGGAGTCCAGCCGGCCCCGAACGTGAGCCCGACCAGGGTCGAGCCCAGGTACCCCAGCGGCTTGTTGCGCAGGTGAATCCGGCGCTCCCGCGCCATCCCCTTGAACGGCCGGACTCCGACCAGGTACAGCCCGAAGAAGATGATCAGCAGACCACCGATGCGGGCGATCCATATCTGGTACTCGCGCAGGAGCCGACCCACGAAGGTGGCCGAGGCCCCCAGCGCCAGGAAGATCAGGCTGAAGCCGAGGACGAAGAACAGCGAGTGAATGAACGCCACCCGCTTCACGTCTCCGCCACCGTCTTCGAGCTCCTCGATCCCGACACCACTGACGAAAGAAAGGTAAGACGGCACCAGCGGGAGCACGCACGGCGAAAGGAATGACAGCACGCCCGCCGCGAATGCTACGGCTACTCCGATCTCGAGCTCGTTCATCCAGGTTCCTCAAAGGGTCGATCGTCCGACGAAGCCGGCCGTAACCTCCACCTCTGCAAACACAAGGCGCCCGTCGCGGTTCCGCGACGAGCGCCGGTCTCCGGCCGCGGGCCGAAGCTAACTCTGGAGCGACGGTCGATCAATCGGGCGCGGACTCCTCCACCTGGACCAGCTGTCCCCAGCTGTCGGCCGACCCGCCGATCTCGAAGTGGAACGGCTCCCGGTGCTCGCCGAGGCGCGCCCGGAACCCTGCCACCACGCGAGGTACCCGGTGGGATGGCACGGCTCCGTACTCCGTGATGCGTCGGACGCGATCGGGAGGCACGGCGGCACCGTCGCCATTCCCGCTCCCGTTCCCATTGCCGTTTCCGTTGCCAGTGCCGTTGCCGTGGCCCTTGCCGTTCACCGTCTTTCCGTTGCCGTTCCCGTTGCCCTTCCCATCGGTGAACTCCGCGCCGCACAGGTGGCGCATCTCATCGGGTAGAAACCGGGTGAACAACAGGAACTCCGTCGAGCCCTCGAGGTGAGACAGCGGAGGAAAGACCCAGATGTCACTGATCTCGGCTGGCGCGATGCGCTGGCCGAGATCGCGGAGGCGAGTCGCCACCTCCCGTCGGGTCTCATCATCTGTGGGGCCGCCGGCGCCGTATCCGTTGCCATCGGACTTCGGCATCGCCTGGCTGTCTGTCCTGTCCAGTTCCATCACTCCCTCGCCGAGAGGAGAAACGTATCCCTGCCGCCGGTGAAGGCGGTGGACGGGCAGGACACCACTAATGTAAGCATCGGGCGCGTTCAGGAAAGGGCCTCCCTGACATCCTGCAATACCCGGGTCTCGGCGGCCTCCAGGTTCTCGGGTATGACGGCGCCGGCCGCCTTGACGTGACCTCCCCCGCCGAACCGTCTCGCCACGGCCGCCACGTCCGCGTCCCCGGTGGAGCGGAGGGACACCTTCGTCGTTCCGTCGTGCAGCTCCCGGAACAGCAGGGCCACCCGCACGCCCCGGATGCGCCGGGCATACTCGACGATGCCCTCCAGGTCCTCCTTGGTCGCCCCGGTCTGGGCCAGGTCGGCCTGCCGCAGGGAGATCCAGGCAACGGGAATGTCGTCCGCCACGCGAAGCCGCTCGAGGGCCCGTCGTACCAGCTCCAGGCCAGCAGGCGTGTACTGGGCATAGATGCGCAGGTACATCTGCTCCGGGTCCACGCCGGCGCGAAGGAGGTCGGCCGTGATCTCGTGCGTGCTCGCGGTGGTGTTCGCGTAGCGGAAGGAGCCCGTGTCCGTGGCGATCGCCACGTACAGGCCCTCCGCCTCCTCGCGGGTGACCGTGTCACCGGCCACATGGATCAGGTCGAACACGAGCTCGCCCGTCGCACAGGCTGTCGGATCGCACACCACGACGTCTCCGACCGACGAGGAGGTGGTCGGGTGGTGGTCCACCACCAGGATTCTGCGCCCCGAAGTTCGGCTCATCACCGGTCCCAGACGCGACGGCTCTGCCGTGTCCAGCACGAGGAACACGTCGGCCTCACGCATCGCCGCCTCGCCCTCGGCGTCGGCCGGAGTCCAGGCCCCCGTTCCCTCGGCGAGAAGGAACCGGAACTGATCCGGGAACGGGGTCGGATTCACGATCGATGGCTCCAGGCCGCGGCGTGCCAGCCAGTGCGCGGCCGCCGCCTGGCTGCCGGCTCCGTCTCCATCCGCGTTCAGGTGCGTGGAGAGCACGACCTTGCGGCCGGGTTCCAGCTCCTGAAGCACGCGCTTGAGGCCCGAAAGCCGGGCCAGGTCCATGGATCTAATCTTCCGCCTCCCCATCCAGTCGACGTCCGTCACGCAGAATTCTCGAATAACAGTAAACCACCAGCACGGTGACACTGGCCATGCTGACGATCATGAAACCGAGAGCGAATGGTGTGATCCCGCCTGCACTCACGCTCCCTCTCCTTCCTTACGGCGCCACGCTTCGCGCACCATGAGCAATGCGATCCCCAGAACGACGAGCAGCACCGCGCGGCTGAACCACAGGTAGCCAAGGTTCGCGGGGTCCTTACCTTCCATGAGGAGCTGGGGAACCGCCTCGGTGACGCCCCACCAGATCAGCAGCGTGTACAGGAAGGCCGGCGTGACCCACTTCATGATCGGCTTGTAGATGCGCGGAATGCGGAGATCGGCGCCCTTGTGGAGTTCATCCCAACCCCGATCGATCCCGAACACGAACGAGAACAGCGCGATCTCGATGGCCGCGAAGATCACCAGACCGAAGGTCCCGGCCCAGTAGTCCCACTCGTCCAGGAAGCCCTTCGAATAGAAGATGACGTGCAGCATCCCGATTCCCAGCGCCGCGGCCATCAGGGCGCGCACGGCCTTGCGGCGCCGCCACCGGAATCCCTCCTGCATGAACGAAATCGCCGGACTCGCCTGGGCCACGGCCGAGGTGATGCCCGCGATGAACAGCAGGAAGAACCACAGGAACCCGGTGAGACGGGCCAGGAACTCGGGGCCTGGCAGGCCCTGGAACACCACGCCCATGGCCACGATGCCGAGGTCGAACGGGCCGCCCCTCGCCACGTCCTGAGCGCCTTCGATACCGAAGAACACGACGGCGGCCGGGATCGCGATCGTTCCGCCGAGAACGACCTCGGCGAACTCGTTGGTCGCGCCGGTCGAGAGGCCGGTCAGGGTAATGTCGTCGCGCTCGGACAGGTAGGAGGCGTACGTGTGGATCGTTCCCATCCCGAGGGACAAGGTGAAGAACATCTGCCCCGCCGCCGCCAGCCAGACCTTCGGCTCCGCGAGGCTTCCCCATTCCGGGTTCCATATGAAGTTCAGACCCGCCAGCGGGGTCGACTCCGCCGCTGGCAGGGTGAGGACCCGCGCCGCCAGCAGGAAGGCGAACAGAAACAGGATCGGCATCCCGATGAGGGCCAGCTTCTCGATCCCCCCGCTGATTCCACGCGACAGGACCCATCCGAGGAAGGCCAGGGTGACGAAGAAGAACCCGAGGGCGACCCAGCCGCCGTGAACCGACGAGTCGAACAGGCTCTGGTACGAAGACAGGAAGACCCGCATCTGCTCGACCTCATCGAGGCCGAAGTATGCCCCCGTGAGGCTGAAGAAGCTGAAGCCGAGCATCCATGACACCACGTAGGTGTAGTAGATGAAGACGACGAACGGCATGAACAGGCCGAGGACTCCAGCGTACTTGGCCCACCATTTCCGGCCGTCGGTGAGAGAGTCGAACATCCCCGGCACGGTTCCGTGGCCGTAGCGCCCCCCGTATCGACCGATGCCCCATTCGATCCACATCAGGGGGATGCCGAGCACCAGGAACGACACGAAGTACGGAATCATGAAGGTGCCGCCGCCGTTCTGGGCGGCCTGCACCGGGAAGCGCAGGAAGTTGCCCAGCCCGACCGCGTTCCCAGCCATGGCCAGGATGAGGCCGACCCGCGTGCCCCAGCGCTCGCGGGGCTGGAAGTCGGTCATCCGCTGATACCGAGCTTCCTGGCGATCTTGGCCCACGTGGAACCCAGGTGCACGAGGTGACTCGAAGCTCGACCCTCGATTCTCCCCTCCGACAGCGCGATCAGGAACTCCGCCGGGCCGGAGAACGACGGCATGACGACCCGGGTCTGCCCGATCTCGCTGAGCAGGTGCGCGTCACTCCCCGCCCCGACGGGGAATCCGTTGGCGAGGGCCCAGTTCTGCGCCCGTTGATTCCTCCGCGGGTCGTGAATGCGGGCGTTGAATCCCTCCACGGCGTCGATGCAGTCGCGAACGCCCTGCAGGAACGCCTCGGTGGTCCCCCGGTGGGAATCGAAGGGGTGCGGCACGTACACCACCCCTCCCTGGCGACGAATCTCTTCCGCCACTTCGCGGAACGTACCCCCGCGCGGGATGTGCTCGGTGAGGAACAGCCCGATCAGGTCCAACCCCTCGTCCGTCCGCACCTCCTCGCCCACGATCACCAGGTCCGGGTCTATGTCCCGGCCCTCGAACGCTCCCTCAATCTCGTTGTGGTCGGTAATCGCGATCCTGTCCAGCCCGATGTCCCGCGCCTGTCGGACCACGTCCGCTGGCGCGCTGAGGCAATCGGACGAGGCGCTCGTGTGCATGTGGAGATCCACACGCCACTCGACGCGGGCCTCGGCGCGCTCCTCGTACGCCGCGCCGGCCCCGGTCACGGCATCCCAGACCGAGCGCGACTCCGACTCCAGGCTTTCCAGGTCGTCGTCGTTCCAGATGACGTGGTCCGCCGCAGCGCGTTTGCGCTCTCCCGGCCACTGGGCCGAATCCATGGATGCAAACTCCTCGGGTGTTAGGCCACGTGACTCGCACACGCGACTCCGACGTACGTCCTCTGGCGCATCCACCACCACCACGGCATCGAACTCGCCTCGCAGGTCCTTCTCGAACAGGAGAGGAATCTCGAGTACGGTCACGCGCGCGCCCTCGGAACGCGCCCGGTCCACCAGGGCGTGGCGCAATCGGTCTACCGCGGGGTGGATGATCGCCTCGAGGCGGCGCAGCGCCTCACTGTCATCGAAGACCACCGCCCGCAGCGCGGCCCGATCCAGCGTCCCGTCCGCCCGCAACATCCCGTCGCCGAACGTCTCACGGATCGCCTCGAGTCCCGGCTGCCCGGGCTCCACCACGCGCCGCGCCAGGACATCGGCGTCTACCCGGTGCGCTCCCCATGACTCGAACAGGTCGCCCACCGTGCTCTTCCCGGCCCCCATGGTGCCTGTGAGACCGATCCGGATCACGGAGTCCCGTCCGGATCGGGTGAGACCGCGATGAGGGACCTGGGCGGAAGCCCGCCCACGTTGAGGGCGAGCGCGAACTGATCGAACACGTCAGCGATCAGGCGGTCGGGATCAGCATCGGGCGTGCCTTCGAGGTCGATTCGCCCGCCGGCCATCTCGCCGTGACCGCCGGCCGAACCCCGATCCCCCACCACCCCCTGGACCACCTCGCCTGCGTGGGCATCCGGACGATGGGCTCGCACGGAGATCAGGAGGCTGTCCTTGTAGAGCCCGGCGGCGATCACCCAGTCCACCCCGTGGACCCTGAGGAACAGGTCCGCCAGTTGGGCCACGAGATCGGGGTATTCGAGCGTTCCCAGGGGAACGAATACGACATCTCCGCGGCTCCAAGCCCGTTCCAGCCCCTCGTGAATCGACCGGTACACGCCCCGCGGAACTCGCGCGTGTCGAATTCGTGAGATCGCCGTGGGGTCCGTGCGCGGATAGAGGAAGATGCTGGCAGCCACATCCTCATCCGAGGCCTCACGGCCGAGGTCCATGGTCTCGGACTGGATGCCGTAGAACAGGGCCGTGGCGAGCTTCCGGTCCGGCTCGAGCCGGGCCGCCGCAGGTACTCGACGATCATAGTGGCCGAGGCGCCGTACTCGGGCCGGATGTCGACGAAGGCCGGCTCTTCGCCCTCCGACCGGGACGGGTGATGGTCCAGGACCACGGTCGCTTCTCTGTCGGGCGGAAGCGAGTTGTTGCCGGCCCCGGGTTGTGTGTCCACCATCGCGATGGCGGTGTCCGGCGCGATCTCGACGGTTTCGATTCGCTCGAACGGGACACCCAGCTCTTCCATCAGGGATCGGTTCTCGGCCCGCCCGATGATCCCGCCGAACGCGACGGTCACGGGAAATCCCGAGATGCGCTCGATGAGGAAGGCGAGGCCCGCGGCCGAGGCAATGGCATCGGGATCCGGGTTGTCGTGCGTCAGTACGAGGGCACGTTCGAAGCCCCCCAGTACCCAGCGCATCTCCGAGAGTCGCTCCGTGACCTCGGCCCTGGGACGCGGTGGATTCTTGGGGCCGGTTTCTGCCTCGTCGCTACCTTCCGAATTACCCGCCGGGCGGGAGCCCTCCGGGGGAAGCATCAGCCGAACCTGGCGTTGCGGCCCACGAACGGATTCGACTCGGCCTCCGTCTCGACCGTGGTGGCCGGCCCGTGTCCCGAATAGAGAGTCGTGGCGGGCGGAAGGGTCAGAATCTGCTCGCGGATCGCGCGAAGCAGCGTGCCCGTGTCTCCCCCCGGGAGATCCGTCCGTCCGATCGAGCCAGCGAATACGCAGTCGCCCACGAAGGCCTCCGCGTCGCCCACGAGCACGACTCCGCCCGGCGAGTGACCTGGCGCGTGACGGACCTCGAACTCGATCGATCCGAAGGACAGGCTCTGCCCGTGCTCCAACCAGTGATCGGGCGTCGGTGGTGCTTCGACGGAAACGCCGAACATCGCTCCGTGCTCTGCCGCGTTCTCGTACAGCGGGAGATCGGCCGCGTGGAGGTAGACGGGGATTCCGTACCGCTGGACCAGGCCCGCGACCCCGCCCACGTGATCGACGTGTGCGTGCGTCAGAACGACGGCCTGTGGTTCGGCCTCCCACGCATCGAGAAGGGCGGCGATCCGCTCCGGCTCGGCGCCGGGATCCACGACCACCACGTCGTCACCGGATCGCACGAGGAAACAGTTGGCCTGGAAGGGACCCACCGGAACGGCCCGGACCTCTAGGCGGGAGTCGATCACGCGATGGTCAGACCGAGAAGGACGTTCCGCAGCCGCAGGAGCCCGTGGCGTTGGGGTTCTCGAACGTGAAGCCCTGCCCCTGGAAGCTGCTGTGGTACCCGATCGTGACGCCCGACAGATACTGGCCACTGAACGGATCCATCAACAGCCGGACTCCCTGCGATTCCAGCACGTAGTCGTCGTCCGCCGGATCGTCCTCGTCCACCTCGAGGGTGTACTCGAACCCCGAGCAACCACCCGGCATCACGCTTACACGCAAGGCCGCGGACGTCTCATCCAGATTCTCAGCCGCGAAGAACTGCCTCACCTGCACCGCGGCCTCCTCTGTCAGCGAGAGCGTCACCGCGCCCTCAGCCATGGTCTTGCTCATATCATCCCTTCCGGCTTATTCGAAAGGCCGCAGTGCCGAACTCTCGGCATTCGACCCGAATCACTCTAGTTTCCGGCCGCCGAACAAGTCAACGATCGGGCTCGACGTATACCTCGCGAACCGGGGCTGGTTCCCCGTCCCGGGCACTGGTTCTCGATCGACGCTCAGTCGCCGTCCTCGCCATGCGCCAACCACCGCTCGGCTTCCAGGGCCGCCATGCATCCGGTACCCGCGGCGCTCACGGCCTGCCGATAGTAATCGTCCATCACGTCGCCAGCCGCGAAGACGCCCGGTACGGAGGTCACCGTCCGCCATGACACCGGCGTGGCCACGTACCCGTTGTCCTTGAGCTCCAGCTGGCCCGAGAGGAAGGCCGTATTCGGCGTATGCCCGATCGCTACGAACAATCCCCCGACGTCCAGCTCCCGCTCCTCGCCGGTGACCGTGTCCTGCAGTTTCAGGGCAGTGATCTCGTCGTCGCCCAGGACATCGGTCACGACGGTGTTCCACGCGATCCGGATCTTGTCGTTGTCGAACGCCCGCTGCTGCATGATCCTGGAGGCGCGCAACTCGTCTCGCCTGTGGATCACGACTACCTCGGAAGCGAACTTCGTCATGTACAGGGCGTCTTCCATCGCACTGTCTCCCCCACCGACCACCGCGATGACCTTGTCGCGAAAGTGCGGCAACGCGCCATCACACACGGCGCACGCGGATACGCCGCCGCCTGACTGAGCCAGCCGCTCCTCGTTGGGGAGACCGATCCAGCGTGCATTGGCGCCGGTCGCGATGATGACGGTGCTGGCTTCCACTTCTTCCCCGGCGCCGGACCACATGCGGAACGGACGCTCCGTGAAGTCCACCTTCACGATGTCCTCCGTGATGACCCGCGTGCCGAACCGCTCGGCCTGCTCCTTGAAGTCCATCATCATCTTCTGCCCCGTGATCCCCTCCGGGAAGCCGGGGTAGTTCTCGATCTCGGTCGTGAACATGAGCTGCCCACCGGGAATCATCGTCCGGCTGAACGAGCCCTCGTACACCAGGGGCTCGAGATCCGCCCGAGCGGCGTAGATGGCGGCCGTCCATGCCGCGGGCCCCGAACCGACGATGACCAGCGTTTCCTTCCGTATCTCAGACATTCTCGAGTCTCCTATTCGTCAACGCGCGCACGCCGTCCGCGTCATGTAACACATCGAGGTTCCCGAACTATCCCTGGATCGTGGCACAACGCTCCTCGATCGCCCGCATCCACTCGACCGGGACACGCTGCGAGCCGGGAGGCGCACCATAAACTGTCCCGTGCCAATCGGAACCACCACCTCGCAGGAGGCCCCGTTCTTCTGCCAACGCCTCCAGGCTGCGCCGGACCCCCTTGTCGTTCCGCGGGTGCAGGACTTCGACCCCATCGAAGTCCGCTTCCATCCAGCGCGCGAGCTGGGCCTGCGCGTAGTCCCGGCCGGGATGAGCGAGTAGGGTGACACCTCCCGCTCGGCGCACCATGTCGCAGACCTGCTCCACGGGAGTCGGCTTCTTCTCCACGAAGGCCGGCTTCCCACGGGCGATGTAGCGATCGAAGGCCTCGTTGTGCTCCCGCACCCAGCCGCCGTTGACCAGGGCCCTCCCCACGTGTGCTCGCGTGGGGACCCCTGCTCCGGCCTCGTCCATCACGTCGTCGAACGTCAGCCCCGTGCCCAACTCCTGCAGTCGGGTGACGATTTCGTCCACCCGCCGGAGCCGATCTGCCCTGAAGTCACGGAAGAAACCGCGAATGGCCGGCTCCGTAGGATCGAAGCCGTAGGCCAGGATGTGAATCGACTGGCCGGGGGCATTGGCGGAGAGCTCGGCGCCCACCAGGAAATCGAGACCCAGGCGGGCGGCTTCGGCCGCGGCCTCTTCGATACCGTCCACGGTGTCGTGATCGGTCAGGGAGAAGCCGCGAAGCCCGCGAGAGGCGATCTCCCGCGCTACCTCGGTCGGTGAGAGGACGCCGTCAGACGCCGTCGAGTGAAGATGGAGGTCTACGTAGCCCACGAGGGCTCAATCGTAGCTTCGCGGGACACCCATCGAGGTGGTCCCCTCGAAGAGCTCGCGGAGCTCGTTCTCCGGCAAGCGCTCGAGGTCGTCCTGAGAGGCGAACCGCTCCGCAGGAACCTCCGCGACCCGGTATGGCCTCTGTCCGTTGCTCGTACAATGGAAGACGACGGCTCGGAATCCTTCGCGTCCCGGACCGCCGAGTTCGGCAGTCCACGTGTCGTTACTGGCCTTTATCGCTGTCATCGCTTTCGTCCACTCGCATCGTTTCGCTCAGTTCGAGCTGGATCATCCTGGCCGTCACCGCGTCCAGCGTCTGCACACCGCCAGCCAGCTCGACCACGACCTCTCCCCCCGGCGACCGGTCGGTCACCACCACGTTCGTACCGAGCAAGAAACCCGCGGCGGCCAACTCGCGCAAGCGCCCGGAGTCCTCGTCCGAGACCTCGCGAACCACGGCGGGCACCCCCGTCGGAAGTTCGGTCAGACTCACGAGATCCCGACTCGCGATCACGCCATCGGAAGACGGGATCGGCGCGCCGTGCGGATCTTCGTCGGGATCGCCCAGCGCCCGGGCCATTCGGTCGATCAGGCCGTCCGATGCGGCATGCTCCAGGCGCTCGGCCTCCTCGTGCACCCCGTCCCACGTGTAGCCCAACCGCTCGATCAGGTACGTCTCGATCACGCGGTGGCGCCGTATGATCCTCAGTGCGGTCGACTCACCCTGCGGAGTCAGGCGCACGCCGCGGTAGGGTTCGTGGTCGAGGAGTCCCTGCTCGGCCAACCCCTTCACCATGTTCGTGACAGAGGCCGCGGACCGGTCCAGCTCAGAGGCGAGTGCCGTGGTGGAAACCGGTAGTCTCTCCCCCTGGAGCTTGAAGATCGCCTTGAGGTAATCCTCCACGGCCCGGCTGTATTCCCTCCCGGGCCCCGCGCGATTCTCGCTCACCGGTGTTCGCCTCCCCCCTCCGTGGACACCCGGTCAGCCGGGAAGGAAGCTGTCTCCGTCCGCCAGTCCGACGAGGAAGTCCGCGATCACCTCGGCGGCCTGGTCCAGGTCCTGTCGACTGACCAGCTGATTCGGCGAATGCATGTACCGATTCGGAATGGAGACGAGGCCAGTCGCCACCCCCGCGCGCGCCATGCGGATCGCGTCGGCATCCGTACCGGTCATGGCCGGGATCGCCTGGATCTGGACGTCGACTCCAGCGGCGCTGGCTGCCGAGGCCAGGCGGGAGAACACGACCGGGTTGATCGCGGCCCCCCGGGCCAGGACGGGCCCGCCCCCGAGCCGGATGTCTCCGTGCTCGTTCTTCTCCACGCTGGGATGGTCGGTGGCATGGGTGACGTCCACCACGATGCCTACGTCCGGGTCCAGGCCGTACGAGCCGGTGCGCGCTCCACCCGCCGCCATGTACCCGATTTCCTCCTGGACGGTGGCAGCCGCCACGGCGTGCGCGGAACATCCCTTCTCCCGAGCCCTTCGGAGCGCTTCCAGTACCACGACGGCTCCCACCCGATCGTCGATCGACCGGGCCGCCAGCAGATCGTCGGTAAGGTCCAGGGCGTCGGACTGGATCACGGCCACATCACCGATCGCGACTCGCGTCTTCGCCTCATCCCCGCTCGTCGCGCCGATGTCGATCCACAGGTCTTTCAGCTTGACCGCTTTGTCGCTCTCGTCACCGCGGATCAGGTGGATCGCGCGGCGCCCTACGACCCCGGCGACCAGGCCCGACTCGGCGAGGATCTCCACTCTCTGGCCCACCAGCACCTGGGCATCCCAGCCCCCTACGCTACGCACCCACAGATACCCCTTTTCATCGATGTGATTGACCATGAGGCCGATTTCGTCGATGTGTCCGGCAAGCATCACGCGCGGGGAAGCGCCAGGGTTGATTGCGGCGAAACTGTTGCCGTGGACATCGCCCCACGTCTCGTCCGCGAAGGTCGCTGCCTCGTCACGCCACACGGCGGCAGCTCGCGTCTCGAAACCGGAGGGTCCGCGTGCGTCCAGAAGCCGATCGATCAGGTCTCGCATTTTGACTTCCATCGTTTGTTGACAGTCATGTTCTCACGGCGGGATTGGAGTCGTCCCACGGAGCCGGCCGTGCGTGCTGCGAGGCCACGGTTTGCCGACCGAGCGCGGGTGCTTGAGGGTACTGCCGGCGGGGCCTGTCAGCAACGCCGCGCGCGGATCAGCCGGGCTCTGCGGCCAGCATCTCCCGGACGCGTTCCTCGAGTCCCGGCCTCGACTCTTCACCAGCCCCCAGCTCATGGACGTAATCGAGGAACAGCCGTTCGAAATCGTAGTGCGGGTAACATTGGCGACACTTCTCGAGGTGGTCCTTCACGGCCTCGTGCTCGCCGCTGTCGAGTTCTCCATCCAGGTACTCGTACACCCGCGCGAGCGATTCCTCGCATGTCAGTTCTCGCTCGCCCGAGTGGCTTCCGCCCGGCGAGTCTGTCCCACATCCGCTCATTTGAGGTATCCCATCTCTACAGCGTAGTCGTACAGGCGCTCTTGCAGGCGTTTTCGAGCCCTGAACAGGCGTGACTTGACGGTGCCCACGGGAATACCCATGAGCTCGGCGACCTCCTGGTAGCTCAAGCCCTCGAGGTCTGAGAGGACGACCGCGATCCGAAACTCGTCAGGCAACTCATCGATCGCCGCGATGACCTGGTCATCGATCATTCGGTCGAATATCCGGCCTTCGGGATCCGCATCGTACAGCGCGTCCGACGACGGCCTTTCGGCAATCTGTTCGAATTCGACGGGAGACGGGCGGGTCTTCTGTTGGCGGAACTGATTGATGAAGGTGTTCCGCAGAATCGTCATCAGCCAGGCTCGACAGTTCGTCCCGACCTCGAACCGATCCCAGGCGCGATACGCCTTCAGAACCGCTTCCTGCACCAGGTCCTCGGCGCGTGGCTCGTCGCCACCCGACAGGCGCAGGGCCAGGCCGTACAGGGCATCGAGGTGAATCAGCGCCTCGTCCTCGAATTCCCTCTGTCTCGGTTCGGCCGGAATGCTCATCGCTCCGCTTTCAGGTGGCGCGTGGATACCACGTTCGCCGCACGGTATGTTGCCGTCGCCCGCCCCGGCAAGCGCCCGCCAGCAGGCTCCTGGCCAGCGTCGCACCTGGGCGGTCGGAACGCGAGACCTTCCCTCGCCGTACAACGGATGGTAGTCGGCGCCTCGTCCGGACCTGAAGAGAACGTCGCTGCCACGGGTTCGAGTTCCCGGCCGGGACTCACTGACCGACGCCTCGTATTCAGGGGAACTGAATGGACACCGATAAACGCCGCTGGTCACGCAGGGCAGGTCTTCTGTTGGGAGGCCTCGTCGCCGTAGTCCTGGTCGGCTACCTGGCACTGATCGTGATCTTCCGGGCGGTCGTCGACCCGGCTTCCCTGGCGGATCGGGCGGAACCCCACATCTCCTCGGCCCTCAATCGCCGCGTGTCCATCGGGTCCGCCGATGTCAAGATCTTCCCTCGACCGGAAGTCAGCCTGCTGCGCCTCAGGATCGAGAATCTTCCGGACTTCGAGGGCGTGCCGCTCGCAACGGTGGACGAACTGAATCTCCGGCCGAGGCTGTTCCCCCTGCTGCTGAGGCGGGTCGAGATCGACCGCGTGCAGGCAGTGGGTCCGCGGGTGCTGCTCCAGGTGGACGACCAGGGCAGGACCAATTTCGGTGACTTCGTTCCCGCGTCGCGCGAGGACGACGGAGCGCCGGACGCGCCCCTGGCGCTGGAGATCCGGGGAATCGAGGTAGCGGACGCCCGGATCGGATACCGCGACGCGCTCAGCGGAAGGACGCTGCAGGCGGACGGCCTGTGGCTCGAAGGCTCGGTGAGGCGAGACTCGGAAGGGCGGCTGGAGCTCGACCTGGAGTCCGGGGTCGACAGCTTGCGCTTCGCGTACCCGCCCGCGTGGCGGAAGGGAGTCAGGGGTCTGCGAGTGCAGGCCGCGATCGAAGCCGTTGCGGGCCCGGAGATGCGGTGGATCGAGATCTCTTCCGGAACCGCCACGCTGAACGGACTCTCCGTGGCCGTGAGCGGCAGGGCCGACTCGCTCAGGTCTCCGAAGAGGATCCTGGACCTGGCTGTTCGTGGCGACGAGGTGGACCTGTCCGGTTTGATCTCATCGCTGCCGGATTCGATTCGGGACGCCGTCCCGGTGGACGTGTGGGGAGAGCTCGGAGTCGACCTTACCGTGCGCGGCGCGTTCGGACCCGATGCGTTCCCGGCCGTCGAGGGGATCATGACATTGCGGCGCGGCGGAGTCAGGCGGGACGCCGGCCCACCGCTGCTGGAGTTTCTCGACGCCGACGTTCGCATCCAGGAGGGCCGTGCCGAGCTCTCGGGCGGGCGGGCCCGGATGCCCGGGGGTGAGCTTTCGGCTGCGGGCGTGCTGTTGCTCGATTCGACCCTCGCCTTCGAGGCTACGATCGACGGCAACGCCGACGCCGCGGAACTCGCACGGGCCTTCGGATCGGGAGCTCCGGACCAGCCCACGGCCTCCAGAGGAACGGCCCGCTGGAGCGTGACAGGCACGGGAGCGATGGACCGACTCGACCAGGCGCGTCTCGCGGGCGAGCTCGGTCTGACGGGAATCGAGATCACGGGTGGCAGCCTCGTGCGACCGGTGGAGGTACCGTCGGCCGTCGTGCGCCTGACCGGCGGCCGGGCGGTGTGGGAGGAAGTCACGGTGTTGGC
>JAMJQV010000124.1 GCA_023554435.1 Gemmatimonadota bacterium
GGAGAAGGTGGCCGCTCACATGCGGTTCGCTCCGGCCCAGCTCATGGACAAGCCGGTGGCAGTGTGGATCGCGCAGCCGTTCGAGTTTTCGCTGCGGACCAGGTGACGGCTGCCGGCATCACGACTGCGTGGAATAGACGAGGCGGTGCCCGACGCGGTACTCTGCTCCCGTGAGCAAACGCATCCTGTTCGTGATCGACGGCCTCGCCGGAGGAGGTGCCGAGAAGACTCTCCTGCGCCTGGCCCGGTACCTGGAGTCCCTCGGGCACGCGGTCGAGGTCGCGACTCTGCGAGACGAGCGGGCCCTGCCGGTCCCGGACGGAGTGGAGTTGATCGCGGCGCACGACACCCGTTCTCGGCGCACCCGCAAGTTCGGTGAAGTGGCCCGCCGGGCCCGGATCCTCGACTCCCATCTCAAGGGTCGCGGACCCTGGGATCTCGTCGTCTCGACCCTCCTGCAGACGGACCGCATCGTGGCCCGCAGCAGCCTGGCCGACGAGGCCTGGTACCGTGTGCCGATCCACCCGTCGGCGGCGTACATCGGATCCAGTCGGGGCGTGAAGAAACGCCGGCGCCTGGCCCGTCTCCGCCATACGTACACGGGGCGCAAGATCGTGGGCATCTCGGAGGGCGTGGTCCGGGACCTGGTCGAGAACCTGGGCATCAGGCCGTCCCGCTCGGAGGTGATCCTCAACCCCTTCGACATCGAGCGCATCCGCCGGCTCGCGTCTGAGCCATGCGACCGCGAGGGGCGGGACTACCTGGTCCACGTGGGCCGGTTCAACGAACAGAAGCGCCACGACCGCCTGCTCGAAGCCTTCGCGCGCAGTGGATTCGGGGGAGGCCTGGTGATCGTGGGGACGGGGACGAACGAGCAGCGCCGCCGGCTGCGCGAGTCGATCTCGGAGAGAGGGCTCGAAGCACGGGTGGACCTGCCCGGTTTTCAGACCAACCCGTACCCCATCATCAGGCACGCACGCGCCCTCGTCCTGAGCTCTGACTATGAGGGATTCGGGAACGTGATCGTGGAAAGCCTGGTCTGCGGCACGCCGGTGGTCAGCACGCGGTGTCCCTCGGGACCGGACGAAATCCTGACCGGGGAACTGGCGCGGGGTCTCGCCGATCTGACCGCGGACAGCCTGGCGGAATCCATAGATCGGGTATTGGCGGACCCGCCTATGATCTCAGAAGCGAGTGTACAGCGGTTCGCGATCGAGACCGTCGCCGAGCGGTATCTGGCGCTGGCCGACTGAGGCAGTCAGCGGCTGGACGGATCCGGGGAAGGTGACAGAGCAGAGGGAGGCCGGGATCCGAGCCCGACCTCCCCTCTTATAGCTGAGGTTGGTCAGTCGTTCTCGGCCGCCATCGCCTCGTCGATCATCGCCATCAGCTCATCGCGCGTGAACTCATACGGCTGGTCCTCGTTGAGCTGCACGAGCCGGCGGATGTGCGCCCGAATCGTGGCGTTGGCTTCCTGCTCGTTCGGCACGACCATGTAGCGGCGCTTGGGGCTATCGGACGTAAGGAAATCGAGATAGGCATCCGCCACCTCGTCCGGTTCCTTGTACTGGCCGCGATCGGCCGGGCTCGCCAGGAGAGCGTCCATACGTTCCTTCGCCATGGATCCCTCGGTCGAGTAGCCCCTTTCCCGCATCCGCTCGACCATGCTCGCCATGATGTCGGACTTGTAGTTACCGGGCTCGACGACGGCGACATCCACCCCGAAGCCCGCCATCTCGATGGCCAGTACGTCCGTGTAGGCTTCGACGGCGTGTTTGCTCATCGTATACGGACCGCCGAGGCCCCAGGTCACGATCCCGGAAATCGACCCGGTCGTGGCGACCCGTCCCTCGCTCTCGATGAGAAGCGGCGCGAAGGCCTTCGTCACCCGGTACGGGCCGTACACGTTCACGTTCATCTGGAAGGCGAGATCTTCCTCGGTCACCTCGACGAGCGGGGCCAGCAACACCACGCCGGCGTTGTTGATCAGCGCGTACAGGCCGCGCCCGCCTGCCGTGACCTGCTGGACCGCCGCGTCGATGTCCTCCTGCACGTTCACATCGAGGCGGACCGCCTCGACGTTGTCGATCGCGTTCAGCATGTCGAGGTCCGCCTGCTTGCGCGCGCCGGCGTATACGAAGAAGCCGTTGGCGGCGAGTACCTCGGCCGTCTTGAGGCCGATGCCGGAGCTGGCCCCGGTGATGAGGACCGCGCGGTCCTGGCCGAGGTTGGCGGCTACCGTCTCCTGGGCGTCCAGGCTTGTGGAGTCGATCGCGCCGACCGCAGAGAGAGCCAGTGCAAAGATGCTGGCCCGAAGGCCGCGGGGAATCCTGTTCATCCGTGTTCGTCCTTTCCGGGTTTCCTGTTCTGCGAGAGCCACAGGATACAGGGAACAGAGCCCGGGCGACACTCGTCGTCACGGACTCACCGCCTTGACCCGGCCATGTTTCTGCGGTCGATTTACGTTCCCTGAACCGCCCGGCTCGAGCGGTAGCCCGGTTCACCAACCAGGAACCACCAGGAGCGCACCATGCGTATCCGAGCGATCGTTCTGAACGCCGTGGCAGGATTCTTCTGTATAGCCCTGGTGCAGCCGGCCGTGGCGCAGGAGGCGGATCCCGACCGGTGGGGCCTGACCGTGGCCCCGTACTTCATCTTTCCAAACATGAGCGGGCAAACGGGCATCGGTGACGTCGTCGTGGACGTGGACGCCGATCCCGGGGACATCTTCGACAAGCTCCAGTTCGGTTTCATGATCTTCCTGGAGATGTCCAACCAGGACTGGGCCGTGGGGGTCGACGCCCTCTACATGGACCTCAGCCAGGACGGGCAGACGCCGGTCCTCGGGCGGGAATCCAAGGCCGACATGAAGCAGCTGGCGATCCAGTGGAACATCCTGAGACGGTTGGCGGAGTGGG
>JAMJQV010000125.1 GCA_023554435.1 Gemmatimonadota bacterium
CGGTATCGCTCCCCCGGCCCGAATCATGGCACCGAGACCCGGTTCGTCGAACAGCGTCGCCTTGGCCAGGAACCGGATGGGTCTCCGGACGGTCGCTGCCACGACGATGGCGTCCACGATCTAATTCGGGTGGTTGGCCACGAACAGGACGGGACCTTCGGGCGGGGGGTATCCGTGGGCCTGGAAACGATAGAAGACTCGGACCGCGGCCGAGCACACGGGTGCGAGGGCGGTCAGCAGCCAGGTACCACGTCGGTCAGGCATACTTCAATGTACACAAAGAAAAGAGGGCCTGTCTGTACGTCTGCGACAGGCCCCCTTCGCGCTTTAGAAGGTGCGTCCCTCCGGACCGGTGCGCCTTCAAGCTGCGATCAACTCCGCACCCGGTCGACCGCATCTCGACAGCATCGCGGTCGGACACCTTTACCATACAGGATTCATCCGACATGGCAAGCCTGTGAGATTATTCAACAGTTTGTCTAATTGAATGTAATTACAGACATTTTGCTATTTTATCTCATGTCATTTCTAGTAATTTCCCCGGTGCGCCAGCCCCATAGGTCGCCTCGAAGCGCGCCCCCTTCTCCAGCGTCCCGTTGCGACCGAATCGAGCCCGGTATCCCAGGTTCAACGGAACCGATCCGCGGAGTATGGAGGATGGGGCCAGGTAGCTCAGCTCTCCGAGAAGCCGTCGCGTCACCCGGCGCCGGGAATAGAACTCCCGGGAGATCCATGCGACGCCGAGATCCAGCGTCTCTCGACTCATGTGGAGGGGCTCGAATACCACGTGCCCGAAGTCATAGTGGGCCCAGTCCTTGTCGAAGATCCTCCCGGCCTGATCCATCTCTTCGAACAGCGGCGTCCCCGGGAACGGCGTGAGGCGTGTGGCCTGCAGGGCGTCGACTTTCGCCTCGTCCAGGAAATCGAGTGTCCGCTGGAAGACATCCTGCGAGTCGCCGTCGCTCCCGAACACGAAGCCGGCGTACACCGCGATCCCGTTCTCGTGGAGCTTGCGTACCTGGCCCACGTATTCCTCGGCGCGGTTCGGCCCCTTCGTCCAGTGGCTCAGGTTCTCCTGGGACAGTGACTCCAGGCCCACGAACAGTCCGCCGCAGCCGCTCCTGACGGCGAGTCTCAACAACTCGTCATCGTCGGCCATGTGGATACCGCACTGACTGAACCACTTCTTCCCCAGCGGGATCATGGCCTCGAACAGGCGGAGGGCGAAGTCGCGGTCACCGATGATGTTGTCGTCCATGAACACCACCTGGCGACCCATTCCGCGGAGTTCGTCGATCACCGCCTCCACCGGGCGCGTGCGTATCTCGTACCCGTGGAACGCGGCGATCGAGCAGAACTTGCAGCGGTAGGGGCACCCGCGGGTGGCCTGGAGCACGTTGGGGGTCAGGTATCGTTTCCGCTGCAGCAGGTCACCGGGCATCGGGGGAAGATCCGCCAGGTCCACGCGGCGACTGCGGTAGATGGGGCGGAGCCGTCCGGCACGGAAGTCCTGGATCATGCGAGGGACGTTGTACTCCGCCTCGCCGACGCACACGGCGTCGCAATGCGCGATCGCCTCGTAGGGCAAGAACGTCGGGTGGAAGCCTCCGAAGATCACGGTCTTGCCCCGATCCCTGAAGCGTGCGGCGATCTCGTACGCTCGCGGCGCGTTGAACGTCATGAAGGTGATGCCGATCAGGTCCGCGTCCGTATCGAAGTCCACCGGCTCGACGTTCTCGTCGATGATCCTCGTCTCGACCCCGGCAGGCATGGAGGCGGCGACGGAGAGACTCGGGAGCATGGAGAAGCGGAAGACGCGGGGCCCCCTGGTTCTTCCCTTGCGCCTGGCCCGCCAGATCGAGGCGGTTGGACTGATGAGATCGAACTTGAGGGTATCCATGGCGACCTCGAGGTGCAGGTTCGCTCACAGAATAGGATACGGCGGTCAAGCGGAGGTCAAGCCAGATCCAACCGGCGTGCGCGGTCAGGGCGCAGGGCGCCGCTCAGCCGGCCAGCAACTCCTCCAGGGCCGCGCGGGCCTCTTCCAGCTGAGGGAGGTCAGGGTCGGCCTCTTCCCACGCCTGCAGGAACCGGACGTAGGCGTCACGTGCCTTCTCCCGCTCGCCGAGCTGGGTGTAGGCGCGGCCGAGCAGGAGGTTGCCGACGTGCGGTACACCCGCCGCCCGAAGGGTCTCGAGGTAGACGACCGCGTCACCGGGCCGGTCGTCCTCCAGGTGAAGCTCGCCGAGCCACCAGCGCACCCAGATACTGGGCGCCAGGCCCGTGAAGGCCAGGTCCTCGAGTCTCTCGATCGCTTCCTCGCGCTCCACCGGATCCCCGTTCCGGGCCCAGCCGTATGCGTCGAGAGCGTCAGCCGCCAGCGTGAGGATTCGGCCCCACCGTTCGGCGCCCTCGGCTGCCACCTCGGTCGCGCCTTCGCGAATCTCGTCGAGCAAGGTCTCGAGCTCCGCTTCCCTCCCATGCTCCGCGTAGTACGCGCCCATGACGATGAGACAGTGAATGGGCGCCACCGCAGCGGCGCCGCAGTTGTCGCGCTGGAGAATCTGCTCAAGGTAGTCGGCAGGCAGCGGCTCGAGCGTGCGATCGACGGCGTAGGGAACCCACATCGAGGCCCAGCCGCCGTCGGGGTCGTTCGCGCTGATGGCCGCGTCGGCCTTCCCCGCGGTCATGTACAGCCAAGGGAGGTTGCCGCCCACCGGGTGTCGCCTGCGTTGCAGCTCCAGGAATATCGGTTCCAACGCGACCGGCCGGCCCGCTGTCAGCCACAGATCGACGTACGCGTTGTCCAGCATCTCGTCGCCCATCTCCGGCACACGCGCAGCGGCGGCCGCCTGCTGCGCAGAATCGCCGAGGATGAGGTCGTACGCCAGTTCCAGTCCCGGCAGGCGCTGGGCGCCCAGGGTTCTCATATCCTCGAGGGCTCGCAGGGCCGTCGCCGTGTCCCGATGAATGACAGCGTACTCGAACAGGTGAATGTAGTACGGCGCGAAGGCCGGCTCCAGCTCCACGGGCCGCTCGAACACCCTGCCCAGGTCATCCCAATCCAACTGCAGGTCGTCCCAGTGGTGGAAGTAGAACTCGCTCAGCAGGAACCAGGCGTCCGGATCGTCCGGGTAGCGGCGGGTGATCTCCCGCACCTCGCCAACCGCGGAGATGTCGCCCTCGAGAAGGGCGACGTTGCCCTCCATGATCGCCCGGTCCCGCGCAGACAACCGCGCGCTGAGGCGCTGCGCCTCCCTGAGATGCTCCATTCCGCGGTCACTGGCGATGTTCTCGGCCCACCCGTACGCGTCACCGAGCCGGAAGTGCGCCAGCGCCATGTCGGGATCCTCGACCAGGGCGCGCTCGTAGGCCTCGATCGCGCGGTCGAAGGCGGCCTGGCGATAGTACGCTTCGCCCTCCAGATAGGCCTTGAGCGCCGGGAGCGAGGCCGTCGTCAGGCTCATGGCCGCCCGCGCCGTGACGCTCTCTCCGCCCTCCTCCGCGAGCAGGGCCTGCAACGTCTGCACTCCCAGCCGGTTGGCCAAAACGGCAATGCTGTCGGCCGGGCCCTCGACCTGGCCGCTCCCGATCTCGCTGCCGGTCGTCACATCGTAGACGTCGGCGGCCAGACTGACATCGGTACCGATGGCCAGCACGGTGCCGTCGATGACGTACCGGGCGCCCGCGGCCCGCGCGACTTGCAGCCGGGTGTCGAGATCTGCGATTTCGCCTTCCGGAACGGCCTCGTTCCAACGGGCCATCACGGTTCGGCTGTCGATCGTCCGGTACCCACCAACGTCGTCGAGATTCGTGCTGAGGAGATCCACCATCCCCTCGCGGAACATCTCGAGTTCCTCACCGCGCACGGTGAACGGCACGACCGCGATGCCCTCAGCGGCCTCTCCGGCTACGGCCGGCACTGGCGCGAAGCTCTCTCCCCGGTCCTTGATCACGACATACAGCCCGGCCAGGCCGAACAGGAACCAGAAGGCGAAAACGCCGCCCAGGATGGAGCGGCCCCACGTGAGGTGCGGCAGCTTGCCCTTCTTCAGGCTGTCGGCCAGGTCCTTGGGATCGACCTCCCACGCCCCGGGAAGCTCGCCGGCGTCCTGCTTCTGCCCCGTCCCCGGCATGGCCTGGACGAGTGCCGTCGAGACGATGACGACGAGTCCGACGAGGAGCAGCAAGAGAGCGACTGGCACGATCCAACTGGGCAGGGAGAGACTGTCCTGGAGAAGGTCGGCAACCTCCAGGACGCCCCACGCGGCACCCAGGTAGACGGCAAGAACTCGGACGATTCGGGCGCGCTTAAGGCGGTCCCAGGTAGATTCTGGCATCCCACAAGATAGAGAAGGCGATGCGCCGCGCAACGGCGACGGCCCCTCAATCGCCCAGTGGCTCGGCCCTTCCCCGCGGTCTCACCTCCAGGCGGGCCTTCGCATCCTCGGCCGGTACGAGGTCGGCCTCGAGGCTGATGCTGTGCGGGCCGGGAGCCATCAGGAAGGCGCCTTCCGGGACCGCGATCGAGCTGATGGCCTGGTGCCGCGCGTCGAGGACGGCGACCTCGGGGCCTCCCTCGTAGCGCAGCGAGGCGCCCGCTTCGAGCGTCACGGGCAGCAGCACGGGATCCCGTCCGTCGAGCCCGAGACGTATGGCGGAGACCCTGCCATCCTCGGCGGTCAGGACCCAGCCCAGGTCCTGCTCGGGGCCCGGGTTCTCGAACGAGAGCGTCGACGAGGCAGGCTCGCCCGGCTGCCGTACACCCCGGTCGTGCCGGACGATCACCGGATGGATCTCGATCAGGGCCCAGTCGGCGGGATCGTCCGAGTCGGCCCGCTCGAGCGTGAACTCCGTTCCGACATCCTCCATCCTGGACTTCTGGTCCGCACTGAACACGTCCGCCATGCGCGCCTTCTCCCACGCGCCGATCGCCGCGAGGATCTGGGCCGCGAAGCCGTTCCCTTCCAGGGCCTCGTAGCTGGTCACCAGGGCGTAGCCGGCGTCGAAGGCGGCGGAGCGTGCCAGCATCCACTCCACGTCCTCGATCGAGATCTCCGGCGTCATGCGGAACCACCCCAGCATGGCCGGCATCAGGTTGCGCTTGAAGTAGGGTTGGTTCTTCAACCGGTACTCGGTCTGGCTCTCGCGGAAACCCGCGTACCAGGGTTCGCCCCAGTTCATGCGCGTGTAGATGTGCCAGAAGAAGTGGGTCGTACGACTGGCGTCCGCGATGTAGTGACTGCGGATCTCGGGCGAGAGGCGGTCATACCACGTGGATGTGAACAGGATCTCGCCGTAGTTCCCCATCCCGGTGGACTGGTTGCCTTCCACCCCGTCGAACGAGATCTGCCGCAGGCCCGTTTCGTTGAACAGGTCGGCCAGAGTCGACGCCATCTCGATGCCGAGCTCGGCGTTGGTGAGGAAGACGTTGTAGCCGTGGTCCGCGAGAAGGGAGATCTCGTCGCCGCCCATATGCGCCGCCGGCCGGGTGTCGAAGGCCCCGCGCGACACGTCCAGAAGCCGCCACGGTTCGTCCTCGGACACGGCGCGGTACTGGATCAGCTCCTCTCCCACCACGACGGTTCGGAGGTTGTTGTTGTCGTACTGGGCGAAGAACTCGGGCGATGCGACCGGGATCTCGGTCTGCCGCGCGTCGATGTCGCCCGCCAGCTGGCTCGATCCTACCCGGGCCAGCCTCGGATCGGGCACCGGTGTCACGTAGGGATCGTTCGTTGTGATGAAGTTGGAGAGCGTGTGGACCCCGACGTGGATTCCCTGGGCCTCCGCTCGCTCAACCACGTCTCGCAAGCCTTCCCGTCCCGAGGGGAATCGGTCGTTGAGGTCGAAGTGCCCCCAGTTCTCGAACGGCTCGGAGTGGTACAGGTACCGGAGCCCCGCTCGCCGGGTCCACTCGATGGCCTGGTCCGCGTCGTCCTCGCTGAAATCGAGAATCAGGTAGGCGGCGTTGGCCGACCGGGCCGTCTTTCCCCACTCGCCGTCGATCATGGGGTGCGGAAGCCCCTCGGCGACTTCGATCGCTCCGAGCGTTTCCAGCGCGCGGTCCGCGGGGGATCCGAACAGGGCGATCTTCGACCCGACCACGCCCCCGTCGTCGAACGCCGGCGCTACGTACCTCTCCTTGCCCCAGTTCTCGATCACGCGGTCCGTCGATCGATCGCGTGTGTACGCCTGCAGCGTGCTCCCGAAGTCCTCGGGCTTGGCGGCCTCGACCCGGTACAGGACGTAGCGGCTCTTCTCTCCGTCGAGGTCGCTGTAGTCGCCGGACTCGAACAGGTCGACCTGGGGTGGAAAATCGTTGTCCCGCCACGGCAGCCCACCCAGCGTCTTCGGGTTCAGGGCCTGGATGCCGATCGCGAACGCAGAGTCGCGGACAACCCCAACCGTTTCGCCGATCGTGTGTGAAATGCTGGTGGCGTATGGCCCCCAGACCACGAGCTCGACGGGTGCGTCAGAATCGACCCCCAGGAGAACAAGGTGTAGGTGCGAGCCGTACTCCCAGAACCCCAGTTGAGCTCGCTCACCGTTCGGGTAGTCGAGCCACGCGAGGTGTGCCTCCAGATCTGCGCGGAAGGAGACGGGCGCATGCAGAGTTCCGTCTGTCTGAATCGACAACAGCGGCGAGGCGACATCCCTGGCCGCGTGGTCCGTGCCGGTCGCCTCATCGACCAGCCGCACGATGTGTCCGGTGCCGTCGACCGCCAACTGCAGGGTGCCGGCCGTCCACTCGGCGCCCTCGGGGGAGCAGGCAGCGGTCAGTCCGATCAGCAGTGCAAGCCGGATCCCGAGCGAGCGTCCACCCACGTCCCGCCTCCTCTAGTCGTCGGCGTCCGGATCCAGCGGTCGAATGAAGAGCATGCGCGCGAACTGAAGAGCGCTCTGGAAGAGAGGCCACAGCAAGCCGATGAACACGACCGAAGGCATCACTCCGATCAGACCCGACGCATGCACGACCGACAGGACACCCACGATGATGTACCCACCCAGGATGCCCCACAGAACGGGGGCCTGAAACAGCTCTGGCACCTTGCGGTAGAAGTGGATCGTGCGGCGAATCTGGCTGGCCGGGAAGCCAAGACAGAATACGGCGAGGAGTCCGCTGCCAATCCGCAGGGCGCCCGGCACTTCGCTGGCGTACAGAGCCATGATCGACAGGCCGAGGAAGGACGTGGCCAGCGACGGTACCAGCAGCAGGAACATCCGGTATCTCTCGAGGGGCGTCAGCCTGCGCTCGAAGGTCCGGCTCAGAACGACCACGATGCCGGAGAACCCGGCCAGGCCGATAGCGACCTCAGAAATGGTGGCTAGTGCTTCGGTAAGATCGCCCAACCTACACCTCGCGACGCGGATGCTGTTCGTGACGAGCTACGAACATTGTGTGAAAAGCAGTTTCTGGGAAGGGCCGCGGCCCCACGGCCCCCGGGGCTAGCGCTCCACCGGCCCCAGGTACGTGTCCAGCCAATCGAGGGTCTCGCGTATCAATAGCGAGCGCGGTACGTCGTGCCCTCCCTCGGCGACCACGTGTCGCTTGTGCTCTTCCGGCGTCCCGAGCAACTGGTACATGGGCTTCTGGGACGTATCCAGCGGGAAGAACATGTCGTACCGGCCGTTGAGCATGAGCACCGGTATCTCGAGACGTGTCACGTGGTTGAACGGATCGGCCTCCGGCAGCGCTCGCTGGAACTTCAGACCGGCGACGTAAAAAACCGCGGCGTCGAAACGAGGCTCCACCGCCGTCATCAGGACACCCATCCGACCACCCCAGCTGACGCCGAAATACGCCAATCTGTCCGCGTCGATGTCCTCGCGGGCTTCCAGGTAGTCGATGGCCCTGCCCATGTCCCGGTACCACTGGATGACCCGGTCCCGGTAGGCGACCGACTCGTTGGGCATGTCGGTATCGAGATCGTCTCGCCGTTCGTAGACGCCCTTGTACACCGGGACGATCACCGCCCTACCGTCCTTCACCAGGAATTCGCCCGTCCACCGCGTCAGCTCGTCTTCGAAGATCGCGTTCGACCCCGGGAAGTAGACGACGGCCTGGAACGGGGGCTTCGCGTTCTTTGGAACGAACAGATGGGCCAGCCCTCGTTCTTCGCCGTACGCCGCATCGTACGAGATCAGTTCGCGCGTCCAGTCGTCCGGGGTCGTGTCGCGAGCCTCGACGACCGCGTTGAGTGGAGCGGCGTCATACGCGTACATGCCGAGAAAAACCTGGTACGTCTCGTCCGAAACGGGTTCCTCGGCAAGAAAATCTCGGTGGGGACGCTCGATCGGCATGCTGGCGGCAAGCAGATCCTCTTCGTCGTACGCCGCGAGCCGCAGGCCGTTGGTGACCGACCGGTCCCAGGCACGCTGCTCGTAGCCGTCGTTGAACATGTAGGGGGCGTCGTTCCAGCCTCCGCCGAGAATGAACCGGCCGCCGCTTCCCTCGTTCCAGCACCACTCGCGGGCATTGCCCCCCATGTCGAGCGTACCGTAGGGGCCGACCCCGTCGTACTCCCCGACGAGCGAGGGACCGTCGCCAGAGAAGTTGCTGTGCGGAACGACATGTGAGGAGAGATAGGTCCCGGCGGCCCGATTCCAATGGTATACGGTGGGGAGTCGCTTCCCGGCCCAGTGGGCGTAGGCGTTGGCCTCGTACCAACTGAGCCCGGTCACCGGGTAGTCGTCCTCTCCGTCCGGATAGTCGCCCGCCTCCCAGGTCGCCGGTCCCGTCCGACCCGTCCGGTCCGTGAACAGGGCCATGGCCTCCTCGAACGACACCGGGCGTCCGTCACGCGAGAACGGTTCGGTCCAGTAGGTCGGCTCGTCGTACCCTCCCGCTTCGATGAACCGCTTGAACTCGCGGTTGGTCACCTCGAGGCGATCGATCCAGAAGCCGGAGATCGTGGCGGGCTCGACATGCTCCAGGCCCGGGCTTCCGATCACGTGCTCGCCGCCCGGTACCCACACCATGTCCGCCGAATCCGCGTCGGTGGGGACCAGGCGGTAGGTGGAGTCCGACGGGAGCCACCAGAGCGTCCCAAACTCCAGGGGGGCGTATCCTTCCAACTCGAGGCGCAGGCGGGTGACCCCGCGGGGCAGTCTGGCCGAGTCCATGGGTGTGGTCCCGACGAGATCCCATGTCGCGTCCGCCGCGTAGGTGTTCACGAAGACCGTGGCGCCCGGAGGATCCGTTCGCACGGGCGTGACCCGGCTAATGGACCGCACGACTTCCGCCTGGGTCGAGTCGGCCCAGAACTCCGGACCGGCGCCGCGCGCCATGGCCCAGGCCGAGTCCCACAGGCGCAGTTCGGCCAGGGTCTCCAGCTCGTCAACCAGTCGCGTTCGCTCCTCGAGCCTTTCCGCCGCGCCGCCGGAGCGGATCATCCAGCCGATCGCTACCACGCCCCACAACGCCGAGGCCAACAGGGCTCCGAGCCCCAGATTCCTCCACGTGAAGAGCGACCGGGCAGTCCCACTGGATCCGCGGGCGACCCTGCCTGCCGCTTCGTCGGATCCGCCGGAATCTCGGACCGCCCCCTGCACCACGGCCGTAATCAGCGCAATCGGAAACCCGACTGCCAGCAGTGCGAGGGCCAGGGTGAACACCCGCGGAGGGAGGCCGACATTGTCCACCAGGACGTCGACCACCTGCAGCAACACCCAGCCCCCCGCCAGGTAGAGGCCAAGGACCTGCCACACGGAACGTCCGCCGAGCTTCAAAGCGTCCCCTCCGGTTCGTACGTGTCGGCCGCCGGATCATACCCGTTGGGTAGGCCCAGCTCATCCATCAAGGCCTGCATGCGGGGGTTGCCCCGCAGGGGGTCCAGGGCCGGGTCCACGCCCACGATGCCGGCCGACAGGCTGCCTCCGCCCGTCAGCGTCTCGAGCCAGTCCAGAGCCGTGTCGTGATCCCCGAGCTTCGTGTACAGGCCCGCGATCAACTGTAGCGTGAGCACGCCGTCGGCAATCAGGGTCGCCACCGACTCGCGAGCGCTCGCCACCAGCTCTTCGTCCAGAGATCCACCGGCAAGCGCGGGCCCAAGGACTCGCACACCCTCTGGGTCACTCGCCCCCATCACGCGCGCGAAACTGACGGCGTGTTCCGCGATCTCGTCGGCCGTCAGTCCCATCTCCGCGCCGGACGTCATGAAGGTTGGCAACGCACCCGTTTCGCCTCCACTGGCCGCGCTGGCCTCGTATTGCGTGCGGGCCTCGTCCCACTGGCGGGCCACGAGCAGCGACAGGCCGAGTGTCGAGTGAGACTGTGGTGACAACGGATCCAGTTCGAGTGCCATCCGCTGCTGCTCGATCGCCTCCTGGACCCGCCCCTGCAGACGGAGCATGTCCCCGAGCGAGGCCCGGGCCCACGCGTAGGAGGGTTTCAACGCGACCGCGCGCTTGAGCGCCAGCTCCGCGGTCGTCCAGTCCCGGTCCGCCTCGAAGGCAAGCACACCCCACGACGCCCACCCCTCCGCCAGGTCCGGGTCGAGGAGCACGGCCCGCTGCGCAGCCATCTTGGCCCGGGGTACCAGCGCCTGCGCCCGGGCATCCCGGTAGGCCAGGCCGTCGATGGCATCGGCCAGGCCGCTCCAGCCGAGGGCGAAGTCCGGATCGCGAGCCACCGCAGCCTCGAAGTCGTCCACCGCTTCCCAGAGCAGCGGGACACTGCGTGTGTACCACTTCTGGCGACCCGCGACGTACAGGTCCCACGCCTCCAGGTCCGATGTCCCGCCCCGATACAGTTCTTCTGAGTCGCCCCCGAGCCGCGGCAGCATCGCCCCCACGATCGAGCTGGCCAGCTCTTCCTGCACGAGGAAGATGTCCGTCATGTCCCGGTCGTACTCTTCCGACCACAGCTGAAAGCCGGTCTCAGCGTCGATCAGCTGCGCCGTGATGCGGACCCGGTCCTCGGAGCGCCGCACGCTCCCCTCGACGACGGTCTCGACTCCGAGTGTATCGCCGATGGCGCGCAGGTCGAGATTCTGGTCGCGGAGCGCGAAGGACGAGGTACGGCCGGCCACCTTGAGGTCTTCCACGCCTGCCAGCGCGTTGATCAGCTCCTCCGCTAACCCGTCGCCAAACGAGTCGTTGGCGGGGTCCCCGCTCAGGTTGGCGAACGGCAGGACGGCGATCGAGTCGTAGTCGCGCGAGCCCGGTCCCGTCCGGGTGAGGGTCCACCAGGCGGCAAGACCGAGCAGCACGATCCCGATCAGAGCCGCGATCCCCGCAGGCCAGCGCATGCGTTTGGGCTGGGAGGCGATCGCGTCGAGCTCGATGGTCTGGGCCGGATCCGTTGACCGCATCCCCTCGGGAGTCCGCTCGTACTTCCAGGCCAACAGGAGGGCGATCGGAAAGCCAACGAGTGCGACCCACACCACGAGGGTGACGGTCCACTCGGGGAACGCGAGCCGCGGGAAGACCAGGTCGGCTCCCTCGATGGCTACGAATGCAGCGGTTCCGTAGAGAGCCGCGGCCCGGAATACGCCGCGCCGCTTGAGTTGCGCGAGGAATCGCTGATAGCCGGGAGTGCCGGTCACCATGGCACCGGTACGCTGGCCGGTGGCGGAGCGGGGATTCCGAGTGCCGCAATCGCAGCGTCGAACCGCGGCTCACCACGCAGTGCATCAGTCACCAGGAGCGAGTTGAGCGACGACAACTCATGCGGACTCGTCTCGAACATGCGATCCACGATGTCGAGGGCTTCCTCTCGTTCTCCCATCAACTCCAACCAGTCAACGACCCAGTACGCCTGGGCCTCTCCACGCTCCAACCAGGTGAGGACCTCTGCTGCCGCGTCCTCCCGCAGGGACGGGTCGCGAAGGCCCCCAATTATCGTCGCCGCCGCCGACTCACCATCGGGAATTCCGGAATCCCGTGCGTACAGGCGCAAGCTCGATTCAGCTTCGTCGAGACGCCCGAGAGCGGCCAGACCGAGCGTCATGAGCATGTTCCCGTACGGGAACTCCGGCTGCAGCGCTAGCGCCTGGCTGATATGACGCAACGCTTCCTCGTACCGCCCCGAGACCATCAGAATCTCGCCAAGTTGAGTGAGATGGTGTACACGCAGTGGATCCAGTTCCACGGATCTCTCGCACCACCGAATCGCCTCCTCCCAACTGCCGAGACCGGCGAGGAAGAAGCAGTACCATGACAGACCCTGTGAGTAGGTGGGATCGAGCGCGATGGCCCGCTCGAACAGGCGCGCCGACTCCTCCCAGGCGAGCTCGAACTCGAAGATCGTCACCGCGAGAGTGTAGAGCGCCTCCGCGTTGCCCGGGTCGAGCTCAAGCGCGCGCTCCGCTGCCGACCTGGAGCGTTCGGCAGCCTCCTCGGCCGGGTAATCGGAATACCAGGGCAGCGCGTTGTAGGCGGCCGACAGCCCGACCCAGGCGGGGACGTACAGCGAGTCGCGTTCAAGTGCCTCTTCGAAGAGTCGCTTCGCTTCTTCGAGTCCCTGCGGAGTCCGTGCCGACCAGTGGTGACGACCGGCCAGGTACAGCTCGTAGGCCCCCAGGTCGGAGGTCCGCACCGAGGCAGGGACCAGGACCGAGGCCCCGCCCGCTGCCGGCTGGCCTGCACCTGTCGGTTCCTCGCCGGTAGCCATGGCGAGGGCCACGGCCCCCGCGATCTCGTCCTGGATCTCGAAGACGTTGTCCGCCGTGAGCTCGCGCTCCCAGTCCTGGGACCACAGGTGGAATCCGTCATCGGCCTCGATCAGCTGCGCGGTGACACGGACGCGCCCACCGGATCGCCTGACGCTTCCCTCCAGCACGGTCTCCACCCCAAGCGTGTCAGCGATCGTCTTCAGGTCGAGGTTGGAATCGCGAAGAGAAAAGGACGACGTCCGGCCAGCCACCCTGAGCCCCGGCACGCGGGTGAGGGCATTCAGAAGCTCCTCCGACAGGCCGTCGGCGAAGTACGCATCCGCCTCGTTGCCGCTCATGTTCTCGAACGGCAGGACCGCTATCGAAGAGTAGTCGCCTCGCTCCGAGCCACCGGGTGCTTCCGGGCGGCCGAGGGCCCACCACGCGCTCACGAGAAGCAGAGCCGTGCCTAGCGCCGCGGCTATACCAACCGGCCAGCGGCGCGCCATGGGCTCCGCCACGATCGCGTCGATCTCGTCCGGCCTCGGATCCGGCGTCCGTACCACGCCATGGGGCGTTCGCTCGTACAGCCAGGCCAGTATGAGCGCCACGGGAAAGCCCACCAGGGCTAGGACGGTAGCGACCGTGAGGAAGCCTGGGGGGAGCTGAAGTCCCTCCTGCAGAAGGTCCGCAACCTGAAGAACAACAAACGACGTGGCGCCGTACATCGCGGCGACACGAAACACACGGCGCCGCTTAAGCTCGGCGAACAGACGCTGGTATGAAGGGGTTTCTAGCATTCCAGAAGATAGGCCTCTCCCGGGCAATGGGAAGGGCTGTGATGCAAAGGCGTCCTTTGTACATTCATCGCCGTACGAATCCAGCTCGGCCCCCTGTCGAAACACACCCAACGAATCGGAGCTTGCGATGAAGCGCCTCCACCTCCTTCTTTCCGCCGGCCTCGGCGCGGGAATCCTGGGCCTCGCGTCGCCGGCAGTCTCACAGGACCTGCCCGCCCTCGAGACGGCTCTGCAGGCCGTGCTGGACAGCGTCGTGGATGCCGGCTCCACACCCGGCGTCATGATGCGTATCGACGCGCCGTCGATGGGTTTTTCGTGGAGCGGCGTGGCGGGCGTGGCGGACACCGAAACCGGCGCCCCACTCATGCGCACCAACGCCGTCCGGATCGCCAGCAACACCAAGACGTACGTGGCGGCGGCGATCCTGAGACTGTGGGAGGAGGGCCGGCTCGGCCTCGACGACCCCCTGTCGATGCACCTGCCACCGGAGTACGCCGAGGTCCTGGAAGGCGACGGCTACGACCTGGAGGCGATCACGATCCGTCACCTCCTCACCCATACGAGTGGGCTGTACGACTACGCCGACCGGGACCTGTTCGTGGAAGCCGTGCTCGCAGATCCGACTCACCGGTGGACACCGGAGGAACAGATCGACCTGGCGGTGGAATGGGGTGATCCGTACGGGGCGGCGGGTGAAGTGTACCGGTACTCCGACACCGGCTACGTGGTGCTCGGCCTGGTCCTTCAATCGGTATATGGGAAGCCGCTTGCACCCTCTCTTCGTGAGCTCCTCGACTTCGAGGGACTGGAACTCGGCTCGACCTGGCTCGAGACGTTGGAAGATCCTCCGCCCGGCGCATCGGACAGGGCACACCAGTACATGGGCGAGCTGGACACCTACGATTTCGATCCATCCCTGGACCTGTATGGCGGCGGTGGGCTCGTATCCACGGCCGATGACATGGCCGTGTTCATGAGGGCGCTGTTTATGGAAGGCGTCTACCGCGACGCCGCGACCGCGGACACGATGCTCACGACGGTGGCGGGCGCCGGCGCGGGACCCGACCTGTCCGGGAGTCCCATGGTGCCGGGTCGTTACCGAATGGGAGTCGAGGTTCGCGACCTGGGCGGGCTCGAGGTCTATATGCACACGGGATTCTGGGGCACGCTGGCCGCCTACTTCCCGGGTCAGGACATCGCGATCTCGATCGCCGTCACCCAGCAGCAGTCACGTGCCCTGTTCCGAGTATTCATCGACGCGTTGACGGTTCTTCAGGAATCGATCGACGCCGCGCCCGCCGAGGGCTGACGTACGGTCAATCCGTAAGGCGGACTCGGCCGTGGAGGCGGTGTGCGGTTCTCGCGTTCAAACGGGCGACTTCCGCGAACGACGCCACATCCACAAGTACGGCGAAAGCTCCATCGATGCGCAGCACGATGCGGTCCCGGTGTGCGAACCGCAGTTCGTGGTATCCGGCGGGTGAGACCAGTGGCTGAATCCGAACCATCGGCCAATCGGCTCCCGCCAGGAGTCTCCTCAGTGCTCTGTCGCAGTGCTTCCGGGCAAAAGGACTCAGGCCCGCGCAACGCCGGGCGAACTCTCGCGTGACGACCAGCTGCTCGATGCGTGGTGGATCCGACCGCGC